>QHOD01000279.1 GCA_003218615.1 Verrucomicrobiota bacterium | reverse complement strand
ATCGGCCCCGGCATCGCGCAGGATATTGATCAACTGAAGTGCCATGCCATACCGCTTGCCGAGCGCCAGCATCTCGTCTTCGCTCAGGCTGGCGAAGTTTCGAACATGTCTGAAGCAGAGCCGCGTCCAGAATTCGCCCACAGAGCCTGCTACTAAATATGTGTATTCATCCAGCTCAGCGGCGGTTCGAAGCGCGCGGATTTCTACCGGATTACCAAAGCGCTTTAGATCGAGCAACTGACCCTGGGCGATTTTTTCGAGCACGAAGCGAATATCATTACGATCCGTCTTCTCCATATTCTCCAGCCACTCCAAACAATGCAGCAACGTTTCGAGGAGCTTTCGTTCGCTCGGGTCCTTCTGCAGAGTCACAAATGACGCGACCAGATCGACAACGACATCGCGGGAAGCTGTGCCTTGAATTCCGTTCGACAGCATTTTCAGAGTTTCCATTCGCACGGTTCCGGGGATTTGTGCGGTGTCAGCCACCGTGTCGGTGGCACGCGCAAGCAAGTAAGCCAGCGCGACCGGCTCACGTAATTGTGCCGGCAACAATCGGACTGAAAGATAAAACGAACGCGAAACGGAGCGCAGGATCGCTGTTTGTAATTGTCGGGTCGCGGGATGCGAGCTAGCGCTCATGGTCTGTTTGTTTGGCCGCATTTCATCGGCCGACATTTCTGATCTCGATCCGATTTGGCGCTGAATTACCCAAGCCGAGCTGGCTGGCAAACCCAATATAGTCTGCCACATGACCGATCACCGGCAGACTCGCGCGCGCACGCCATTGCTCCAAACGTTTTAATGCGGTCGCGTCTAACGCCACTGGATCTTTACTCGCGTAGAGCGTCGCGTGATGGACCGCGTAGTTCGGTTGTGACTGCGGGCCTCCGGCATACTGCGCAATCAGGCCATCCATCAAATTAAACACGACTTTCCTGGCAATGATTGGATTGCTGTAAATCTCGGCGAGACTTTCGGCGCCAAAACGAGAGCCTTGCGCAAAGCGGCGCCAGTTGTCGATGTTCGGGATCGTCATGTTATAAATGCAACCGGCGATGCCATTCATTTCGCTGCTGCTCATTACCGGGACATTGATAATCTTGGTCACCTCAGTCGACAGGATCTTCGAAAAGTGACTCACGTTGCTCGTGTTCTCCATGTCTGAAAACAGCAGGATCTTTCCCGTGTCGGCACGGTAATCGAAATCGCCCCAAACCAGTTGTCCAAGTAAGGGGGCTGACAACATCGCTTTTGAGTCATACCCCTCGCCTGGCGCGATTCCTTTAAGTTGATAACCGTCAATTCCCACCCGATACCCGGCGTCTTTGATTCCACCAAGAGAACGATCCCAAACAATAATACTGCTGCGCGGATGTCCTGCCGCGACGAGCCCATCGACGATCGCATTCACGACGTCATGGTGGGTTGTGAAAAGTTCGCCGCCTGCCGCGGAAATTTTAACTCCAATCTTGTCGTCAGGCGAAACCAGCGATGCCCACGCCTTTGCCAGATCGGGTTGGCCGGTGGTGGCAAGAACAAGCCGATTCACCATCTCATGCACGACGCGGGAATTCGCCTTGTAATTTTTAATTGAGTCGGGATCGTGCACAAAATAGACGATCGACGGCGTGGGCTGGGCCTGCGGCTGCGGGTTTTGCGCAAGTCCAGAGGAGATGGCGCAAAAAAGAACAAGAGCAACGTTTCGCATCGACAAAGCACTTCTCAACGTGACGACGAACTTATGAATGGGCGTGCGAATAACAAATGCGCAACGATAGGTATGATTCGACATCTCTACATTCATATCCCCTTCTGCGCGCGGATTTGCCCGTACTGCGCATTTTACAAGGACCTGCTCGATCGTTCGCAAACGGCACGATTCTGCGAAGCTCTGTTGCGTGATCTTGACCAGCAGCGCGCCATTTTGGCGATCTCGCCAAATACCATTTACTTCGGCGGCGGCACACCAACAGCCCTCGGCATTTCGCAATTGGAATTTCTGCTCAGCGGTTTTCACGAGCGACTCGACCTTTCGGCGCTGGAAGAATGGACGATCGAGGCAAATCCGGGAAGCGTCTCAGCGCGCAAGGCCGGGCTTTTGCACAAACTTGGAGTGAATCGAATCAGTCTCGGTGTTCAGTCCTGGGACAACGCCTTACTCAAAATCCTGGGACGAGAACACAACGCGGAGCAAGCCGAGCAATCATTTTATATTCTGCGCGAGGCAGGATTCTCAAACGTCAATGTCGATCTTATGTTTGGTCTTCCCGGTCAAACGATTGACCAGTGGCGAAAGACGCTGGAGAAAACGATTTCGCTGCGGCCAGATCACATTTCCGCTTACTGCCTGACTTACGAAGAGGACACGGAATTCTTTCTGCGTCAGTCACGCGGCGAACTCAAAGCGAATCCCGACGCCGATGCGGATTTCTTCGAGATGACAATGTCGATCCTGGAGGACGCCGGCTATGAACAGTATGAAATCTCAAATTACTCGCGGCCGGGTTTTTCGTCAGTTCACAATCGCGCGTATTGGTTCGGCAAAGACTATCTCGGGCTTGGCCCAAGCGCGTTTTCCACCGTTGGACTGCGCCGCTGGCAAAATGTAGCGGATTACCGTCTGTATGCGGACCGCATTTTGTTGGGACAATCGCCGATTGGGTCCACCGAAAATCTGACGAACGAAATGAAACGCACGGAAAGAATCGCGCTTTCTCTGCGAACGCGAGAGGGATTCTCGAGGACGTCGGTACAAGACCGACATTGCGTGGCGGAGGAATTTGTTGCGATCGGGTTGCTTCGGCAATCGAATGGGAACTTCGTCCTTACGCAAAAAGGGAAATCTCTCGCCGATTCCGTTGCCGAAGCTTTCCTGTAAAATCGACAGCCGGGATCAGCGATCCCGGCTACAACATTATTCCACCCCACCGTAGCGACGTTGGCGGCGCCCGTATTCTTCCACTGCGGCAAAGAGGTCTTTCTTTGTGAAATCGGGCCACAATTGCGGCGTGACGTACATTTCCGTGTAGGACGTTTGCCAAAGAAGAAAGTTCGATAACCGCATTTCGCCCGAAGTG
>QHOD01000278.1 GCA_003218615.1 Verrucomicrobiota bacterium | reverse complement strand
ACTGTGCGTTTCGCTGAACCGAAGTCTTCGAAAAAGCGCGTGATCGGCATCATGCAGACGTCATCCTGGCTTTGCCCGAATGAGGTGCCTTTTTCTGCAAGCACGCCAATGATAGTGTAAGTATGCCCACTCATCCGGATGACTTTGCCGAGGGGGGATTCGTGCGGGAACAACCGTTTCTCGATCATCTTTCCGACGACAATCACGTTGCGGGCAAGATCGACATCTTCGTCGTTCAAATTGCGACCATAACCGAGCGTGTAAGCATTTGCCGTGAGAAAGCTGCGGTTCGTCCCGACGATGAGGAGGCTCGGCGTTGTCTTCACGCCATTATAAACTGCCTGACCCTTCAACTCGTAACCGAAACACTTGAGACAAATCTCTCGCGCGCTCCCCTGCATCAATTCGTAATAATGCAGCGCCTGCCGGTAGCTAATGTCTCGCCGGTTTTGATATTTTTTCTTTATTTCGCCACCGGCGTTGATGTTGACCGGATATTTCCCGAACTGAAAAATATTTGATCCGAGAAAGCTTATGCCGCTTTCGATCGATGATTGCAGCGCGCCGATCGCTGTCATCACGGAAATGATAGAGAACACGCCAATGGTAATCCCAGTCATGGTGAGCGCAGCACGGAGCTTGTTCGCGCCTAACGAACTCAAAGCCATCGCTATGATTTCCCGAAATAACATGTCGATCTTATCTGGTTAACCGCAGAGGACGCGTTCGAAGGGGATATTTCGGAGGCTCAGCTCGCGACAGAGGCACATCTCATATGTGGACTCTAATAAGCCGGGTCCGAGCGCTCGATGCACTTCGATCGCACAGCCGATCACGATCTCCGTCAGCTCGTTTAATCCCTTTCGAGTCTCCGTGAACTCCGTGCGCTCTGTGGTTACTATCTTGTTACTCATAGCGTAGCGCCGTTACCGGATCGAGACGTGACGCCGTCCAAGCCGGCGCGAATCCTGAGAACAGTCCGGTTAAAACCGAAACGATCATGCTCACCACGACCAAATTGAATGAGAAATTAATTGGAAAAGACGGAAAGGCTTTGCCGATTCCGAAGCACATTACATAAGCAAAGGTGAGCCCGATAAAGCCGCCGAGAAGACAGAGCGCGGTCGATTCAATCAGAAACTGCAGCAAAATGGTGCGTCTACGCGCCCCGAGCGCTTTGCGCGTGCCGATTTCTTTCGTCCGTTCTTTTACGCTCACGAAAGTAATGTTCATGATCCCGATCGCCCCGACGAAAAGCGAAAGACCGGTGATGAAAAGTCCCGCGATGGCGATTGAATTCTTGATCGGATCAAGTGTGCTCTTCAATGCCTGTTGTTCGTTAATGCTGAAGTCGTCTCTTTTTTCCGGAGGCAATCCGCGCACACGCCGCATCAATCCCGTGAGTTCGTCTTTCGCGTCGGCCAGCTTCGTCTTGTCCTTTACCTTGACGAGAATTTCCGCTTCGCTTTTTGCCGTGAAATATTTCTGAAATGCAGGCAGTGGCATGACCACAATCGAATCGAGACTGAAAAGTCCGAGAAACGAGCCTTGCCGGGAAATAGCGCCGATTACTTTGAAAGGCTGACCATTAATCAGGACCGATTTGTCAATCGGGCTGGCGGACGGAAAAAGTGCATCGGCCACATCGTAACCAAGCACGCAGACGTTAGCGCCGGCACGGGATTCGAGCTCGTTGAAAAAGCGACCTTCTTTGAAATCAAATGTCGATGTGATGATGTAATCTGATACGGTGCCGCGGACCAAAACATTGTTCACTTCGCTGTCCGTGTATTTGACGCTGCGGTAAACACTGGAGGTCGGAATCGCGATGGTGAGGTTAGAGTTCGGCGTCATCGCGATCATGCGGTTAAGCCCCTCCGCGTATTCGGTCTTGATCTTCTTCCGGTCGCGGTAATTCCACCAGTCGTCCACATTTTTCCACGGCCATTGTCCGACGTAGAGAACGTCATCGCCGAAGATGGCCATGCTCTTGTCGAACCCGACTTGAATTCCGCCAATAGCCGTGCCCATCAATGTCACGGCCACGATGCCAATGATGACGCCGAGTGCGGTAAGAGTGGAACGCGTCATGTTCGAGCGCATTTGCGCCACAGCGATCTTCCAGCTTTCGCTCAGCTCATAGAGAAAACATTTCATTGTCGATCTTAGCTTGCCGCCATCGATTCCATCGCCGGCATCACTCCAACTTCGTCGCTTTCGATAATACCGTCACGCAAATGAACGGTGCGCCGTGCATGCGCGGCGATGTCGCGCTCGTGCGTAACGAGAATGATGGTGTTACCGCGAGAATAAAGGTCTTCGAGCAGCGCCATTATTTCTTCGCCGGTTTTGGAATCGAGATTGCCAGTGGGTTCGTCTGCCAGAATTATCGAAGGATTGTTCACCAGCGCGCGCGCGATGGCCACGCGCTGGCGCTGGCCCCCGGACAATTCGTTTGGCTTATGATGAATTCGGTCGCCCAAGCCAACATCGACAAGTGCCTGGGTCGCGCGTTCTTCGCGCGCTTCCGGATCCATTCCTGCGTAGATGAGTGGGAGCTCAACGTTGCGCAGACTGGTGGAGCGCGGGAGCAAGTTAAATGTTTGAAAAACGAAGCCAATCTCCCGATTTCGAATCGCCGCCAGTTCGTCATCGTCCATGGCCGCTACGTTTTTCCCGTTAAACTCGTAACGTCCCGAAGTGGGGGTGTCGAGGCAAC
>QHOD01000277.1 GCA_003218615.1 Verrucomicrobiota bacterium | reverse complement strand
TCGAAGCCGAGCAAACTGCGCCTCTCGTGACTGGCGTACACTTCTTCCATGATAGTTTTTATTTCCTCAGGCGAGAGGTCTGCCGTCACAATGTAGTTCTCGTAAGGGAGCACATTCCAAATGTCGTTTACCGTTTTCGGACCGGCGACGAAACTGGCATTTTCATCGAACACCCCGTGCATGACGCCATCAATGGGCACGTTTCGTTCCCGCAACGCTTCCATGATGGCCGCGCCGATCAGCCGCTCGACGTCGCTTGGTTGGCCAGCGCGACTGCGCGAATGCAACGTCTCGGCCAATTCGCCGATCGGCTCCGCAAGCGCGGCCTCCGATTCGGCGAGCTGCGATTTCGCCCGTGAAATGACCACGTGATCGAAACGAAAACGGCTGTCCATCAACTCGCAGGCTGCCTCCCGATGAAGCAGCTTCTTCGAATTCCGGTCAAACAGAAGATCGACACGCCCTACGTGAATGCCGAAATGGTCCGCCTGAGTTAACAGCACACCGTTGGTGAGGCGACTTGGAATTAGCTGATGCGTATGACCGGCGATAAATACGGCAACCTCTGGAAATTCCAAAGTCAATGCCATGATGCTATTTGCAAAATCGTCACCGCCGCTGCGGGCTTTCAGTCCCATGTGACCGGTGAGAACAATCGTGTTTGCGCCTTCGCTCTTTGCTCTCGCGATCGCGCGACGGACGGGCTCGACGGGATGTTGAAACTCAATTCCACGAGCAAACTCCGGGCGAAACCAAAACGGCATGCCCGGCGTTGTAACTCCAATAATCGCAATTTTGATTCCAGCGATCTCCTTCAGGATAAAGGGCTGGATTTTTGCGAACGGATGTTGCGCATCCGAAAATTCACCGGCCGGCTTGCCCTCCAACAACGTGTTCGCAGCCAGGACTGGCATTGTCGATCTTTGCAGGGCTTGTTGAAACGGCGCGATTCCCCAGTCGAACTCATGATTGCCGACAATCCATGCGTCGTATTTGAGATGATTGAACAGGTCGATCATCAGTTCGCCTTTGCTGCGCAGGCTGACTTCAGTGCCCTGATAAACATCCCCGACATCGATCAAGATGGCATTTCGATTCTTTCGCCGCCAACGCCGGATTTGCGTAATGCAACGCGCCATTCCACCACGATCAGGATTTCCGTCGTAATCGGAAGTTGGCAAAATATGACCGTGAAGATCCGTCGTGTGGAAAATCGAGATGCAAACTGTGTCTGAATTGAGCGTCGCCGCGGCCTCGGCCAGAGTTGGGACAGCGCCGATCAGCCCCGCTTGCCCAGCAAGCTTTAAGAAGTCCCGTCGAGTCCAGAGTTTATCCGGATGAAACATCATCTTACATCCCTGCCCATCGGCATCCTAAACGGACGCCGGCTTTCAGCTCAATGAAAATGCTGGAGCTCGGAATCTTGACCGCAGGATATTTGCAGTGAAGATGCATGTCAGCCGTGTCAGGCCGTCCGATTTAGCATGCCCACTAAGAATTCCGCTGCGCGGATGTGGCGGACGTAATTCGCTCGGTAAATTTTGCCAGAGACAATGACCTACTTCTGGCAATCCGCAGTGGCGGTCACAACGCCGGAGGCTTGGGAATTTGTGATGACGGCTTGGTCATCGATCTCGCATCGATCAAATACACGCGAGTTGATCCAGCTGCGCGCACCGTCACTGCCGGCGGTGGATGCACATGGGGCGATGTCGATCATGCCACGCATGTGTTTGGGCTCGCCACTCCGAGCGGAATCATTTCTACCACCGGAGTTGGTGGACTGACCCTTGGCGGAGGCGTCGGGCACCTCACGCGCAAGTGCGGACTCACCATCGATAATCTCCTCTCGGCCGATGTCGTATTGGCGAACGGGACATTTGTGAAAGCGAATGCCGATGAAAACCCTGATTTGTTCTGGGCTATTCGTGGTGGCGGTGGAAACTTTGGCGTAGTCACTTCGTTTACATTCAGATTGCATCCTGTTGATACGATTTATGGCGGCCCAATGCTGTACGAGCTGAGCGAAACAGCAGACGTGATGAAGTGGTATCGCGATTTGATTCCCACTGCTCCGGATGATTTGAGTGGCTTTTTTGCGTTTCTCACTGTGCCGCCGGCGCCGCCTTTTCCTGAACATCTGCACATGAAAAAAATGTGCGGCGTGGTTTGGGCTTATACCGGCCCTCAAGCGAAGGCAGAAGAAACATTCAAGCCTATCCGTGCTTTCAAGAAGCCTGCACTCGATTTTGTGGGTCCGCTGCCGCAGCCAGCATTGCAAACCATGTTCGACGCGCTCTACCCGCCGGGTTTGCAGTGGTATTGGCGCGCTGATTTCGTTAACGAAATAAATGATGACGCAATTGCTCAGCACCTTCGTTTTGGCAATGCCCTGCCCTCGATGCATTCCACGATGCATCTGTATCCGATTAACGGAGCGGCGTCGCGCGTAAGCAAAAACGACACGGCTTGGAATTACCGCGACGCTATCTGGGCGCAGGTGATGGTCGGTGTCGATCCTGACCCGGCGAACAATGATAAAATCATTGCGTGGACGAAGAGTTACTATGATGCGCTTCATCCGTATTCAGCCGGCGGAGCGTATGTAAACTTTTTGATGGGCGACGAAGGAGCGGGACGCGTGAAGGCAACCTACGGAGATAATTATGAGCGGCTGGTTGCAATCAAAAATAAATATGACCCGGGCAATCTTTTCCGGGTAAATCAAAACATCAAACCGACCAGCAAAAAATCAGAGACAGTCGCAGCGTCCTGATTCGATTTCACAGCAGCAACCAATCACACGAACCGGACCGATGAATGCTGATGAGTTGCGGTCGTTGCAAGCGCCTCTTAAAGCTCAATATCGAGACCACCCTGAGACCGCGTTGGTTACACTCCGGGCGAAGGGACGCATCGGCGGCAGTATCACCTGCAAAATAGAAACCGGAAAGGCACGCGTCGAAGCGGGGCTTCACCCTGCCACAGGCGGTGACGGACTTAGGGCATGCTCGGCCGATATGCTACTGGAGGCACTAGTAGGATGTGCCGGGGTCACGTTGCGCGCAGTCGCCACCGCTCTCGGCATCCAGTTGCGTGACGCAACGATCCAGGCTGAGGGCGATCTCGATTTTCGTGGCACTCTCGGAGTCTCGAAGGATGTGCCCGTTGGGTTTAAACAGATTCGACTACATTTCGGTTTGGACACTGACGCCAGTGAAGAGCAGCTCGCCACACTGATTCGCCTGACCGAACAGTATTGCGTTGTTTACCAAACGCTCAGTCACCCCGCCAATATTAGCGTCTTGCATCGCGTTATATCGCGGTAAATTCAGTCGATATGCCGTTATACATGGACATTCACGAGATTCACGGGGCGACTCCGGAAGATGTCGCGAAAGCTCATGCGGCCGATCTCGAGGCGCAAGAAAAGTACGGCGTCCAGTACCTCAAATATTGGGTGAACGAGAGTGAAGGGAAGGTCTTCTGCCTGGTCGATGCACCGAACGCGGAGGCAGCTAACTGCGTCCACCGTGAAGCCCATGGCATGGTCGCCGAGAAGATTATTCAGGTTCAACCTGAGCTGGCAGAGGGATTTTTCGGCGCCGCCGAAACAAATGCAGCGGGGGCAGTCGTTGTCCCGGGCGGTGGCGCCGATAAACGAGATCCGGGAATCCGAACCATTCTCTTTACGGACATCGTCGAGTCCACGACGTTGACCCAAACATTGGGCGATGAGGCGGCCATGGCCATGCTGGATTTGCACAACACTGTTGTCCGAGACGCCTTGGCTAATTTGGGCGGTCGCGAGGTTAAACACACCGGTGACGGCATTATGGCATCGTTCGTGTCGGCCGCCGCGGCCGTGAAATGTGCAGCTCAGATTCAGCGGGACCTGGCCAAACACGGGGAAAACCAGCGCGACCGCGCCGTCAAAGTTCGCATCGGTGCTGCAGCGGGCGAACCAGTCGAGCAGCATCACGATCTCTTTGGGTGCACGGTTCAACTTGCAGCTCGACTCTGCTCCCAGGCGTCACCGGAGCAAATTCTCGTGTCGAACGCAATCGCCGAACTCTGTTTAGGTAAGGGATTCTAACGCTGCCCATGCAGCTTGAAGGAATTGATCATGTCGCGCTCGCAGTGCGCGATGTGGAGCGGTCGGCGAACTGGTACGTAGATGTCCTCGGTTTTGAGCGACAATATCAAGAGGTGTGGGGCGGCATCCCCACCTTCATCGGCAAGGGAAATACCGCAATTGCGCTGTTTCCACTGCGGGACAGTGATTCAAAATCTCCAGCGCGCAGCAGCGGGATATGCATGTTGCATCTCGCTTTTCGTGCAAATAGGGAAAATTTTCTCGGGGCACAGCAAGAGCTTAAAAAGCGCGGGATCAAATTCGAATTTCAAGATCACGAAATCTCACACTCCATCTATTTCAGCGATCCCGACGGCCACCAACTCGAGATTACGACTTACGAACTCAAGAATCGCGCCGGGTCACGTCGATAACTGGGCCGCCGAGCGTCACCCGGCCAGCCTAAGATCACGCGACTCTTCCGCAGCAGTTCTTGTATTTTTTGCCGCTGCCGCACGGGCATGGCTCGTTGCGGCCGACTTTTGGCATTGAACGCCGAATCGGAAGATCGAGCGTCACTTCGCCGGCGCCATCGCCGTCGCCGGCAACGGCAGCCATCGCGCCAACCGGCTGAAGCTGCCGGCCACGCGTAGGAGCGTTCGCCGTCGGCGCGCTTGGCGCATGTTCGCGCAGCAAAAATTGCGGCAGCGTCGCCAGAAAATTCTCGAATGCCTGCAAGTTCGATGTGCTGCGGAACAGATTATTCAGCACTTCGTTCTTAATGTTCGCCATTAACTCGACGAACATGTCGTAGGCCTCGGTCTTGTACTCGATGAGCGGGTCCTTTTGCGCATAGCTGCGCAGATAAACGCCCTCGCGCAATGCGTCCATCGCGTAGAGATGCTCCTGCCAGAGCCGGTCGATGGCGTTGAGAATGATATAACGCTCCAGGCTCTTCACAGCCGTGGGCTCTTCGTGGCTTGATTTGCGCTCGTAAGCGTCCTTGATCTTTTCGATCAAGAACCGTGTGTTTTCATCGACACTACGCGTTTCGAATTGCGCCTTTTCTTTGGTCAAGCCGAGCGGGAATGTGGTGTTTACCCAATGGATGAGGCCGGTGTAGTTGGGTTCATCGACATCGAGATATTCCTTCACTTTCGCCGGTACCGCTTCGTCGATCACTTCGTAGATCAGCTTGCGCGGTTCCTCGGAATCGATCGTCTCGTTCCGATAGGTGTAAACCACCTCGCGCTGCATGTTCATCACGTCGTCGAAGTCGAGCGTCCGTTTTCGAATCAAATAATTGCGCTGCTCTACCCGCTTCTGCGCCGTCTCGACCGACTTGTTGAGCCACCGATGCTCGAGCTCCTGGCCTTCCTCCAGCCCGAACCGCTCCATGATTCTTGTCATCCTGTCGGCTGCGCCGAAGTTGCGCATCAGATCGTCCTCGAAGCTGACATAAAAACGAGAACTGCCCGGATCGCCCTGGCGCGCGCAACGCCCGCGTAATTGTCGATCTATTCGGCGCGCTTCGTGGCGCTCGGTGCCGATCACCATCAAACCGCCCCTCTGCGGAACACCCGCTCCGAGTTTAATGTCGGTGCCGCGCCCGGCCATGTTCGTCGAAATCGTGACCGTGCCGGGTTGACCAGCACGCTGCACGATCTCCGCTTCCTGCATGTG
>QHOD01000276.1 GCA_003218615.1 Verrucomicrobiota bacterium | reverse complement strand
TAACTGCTCGGCAGGAAATTCATCTCGAGCTTGATCACGCCATGGCCTTTGCACCTCTCGCAACGGCCGCCTTCCGCATTGAATGAGAATCGGCTCGCCGAATACCCGCGCACGCGCGAGACCGGCAGTTGCGCGTAGAGATTCCGGATTTCGTCGAACACTTTGATGTAAGTGCCCGGCGTCGACCGCGACGTTTTCCCGATCGGCGATTGATCGACTTCATACACAGCTTCGATCTCTTGCGCGCCGCTAACAAGTTTGAACAAAGCGCCATTGCCCGCGCGTTTTCTCTCTTCCAATTCGTCACGCACCGCGGGCCAAAGCACTTCGTGCATCAATGTGGATTTGCCGCTGCCGGAAATACCGGTGATCACAGAAAGTCTTCCAATCGGAAAGCGGACATGGAGATCTTTCAAATTATTGGCGCGAGCGCCATGGACCTCGATCCAGTTTTCGACATCGCGCAATGATCGACGCGATCCTCGGGTGGGATGGCGGAGCGGCGTTTTCAGGCAGCGGGCGGTCTCGGAATTTGAATCTCGCTCGATGTCGCGCAGCGTTCCGGTCGCCACGACTTCGCCGCCGTGAATTCCCGCGCGCGGGCCAAGATCGACAATGTGGTCCGCGCGCCGCATCGTTTCTTCATCATGCTCGACAACGACGAGCGAGTTGCCTTTGTTCCGCAGCGCGGTGAGCGTATCGAGCAGGCGCAAGTTGTCGCGCGGATGCAGACCGATCGTAGGTTCGTCGAGCACGTAAAGGACGCCGCGCAAGTTCGAGCCGAGCTGTGCGGCTAATCGAATTCGCTGCGACTCGCCGCCGCTCAACGTTTTCGCGGAACGCCCGAGTGCGAGATAACCGAGCCCGACCTTTTGCATGAAACGCAACCGCTGTTGAATTTCAGGAACAAGATCGGCCGCGATCGTTTGATGCGTTCCTCGGAATTTCAACTTGTCGATCTTGCGCGCTGCTTTGCTGGCCGAAAGATTCGTGAACTGGTCAATCGTGCAGCCTTGCACGCGCACGTAACGGGCCACGGCGTTCAAACGCGAGCCGTGACATGAAGGGCATTCACGCGCTTCCTCTTCGTCAATCCATTCCGCTTCGCGCTCGGCGGCGAGCTCGTTCTCCAGAACCGATTCGCCATCAGCGCTTGCGCCGGTTTGCAGGTCGCGGTCCCAAATTTCTCCGAACCCGCCGCATTGCTCGCACGCGCCATGGGGCGAATTGAATGAGAACAGACGCGGATCAAGCTCCTCGAACGCCCGGCCGCAACCAGGACAACTCATCTCCGTGCTCATTACGGTATGCCGGTTTCTAGCGTCGAGCAGATGCGCGGTTCCGCGACCGATCTCAAGCGCGCGCTGAGTAAGGTTGCGCGCTTTTAAAATTCGCTTCGCATCAACCACGCCGACAACCACGTCGATGGTGTGTTCTTTGAACCGCTCGAGTTTTCGAAACTGCGCGATCGGCACGAACGCGCCATCGATATAAAGCGTGTCGAATCCCTGCCGCTCGGCCCAGCGCGCCACATCGGTGTGAAAACCCTTGCGGGCTTTGACCAGCGGCGCCAGCACTTTCATAGGGCCGTGTTTCGCCGCGGTTTCGACCTGTTTCACGATCGCGGCGACACTTTGTTTTTCCACCGGCAAATCGCAGTCTGGACAAAATTGCGTTCCGGTCTTGGCAAAGAGGAGCCGAAGAAAATGATAAACTTCCGTTACTGTCGCGACGGTGGATTTGCCGCCGCCGCGTGTGACCCGTTGCTCGATCGCGACGCTGGGCGGTAATCCGCTGACCAGATCGACATCCGGTTTCTCGAGTTGCTCGACGAATTGCCGCGCATACGGCGACATGCTGTCGAGAAATCGGCGCTGTCCTTCCGCAAACAGAATGTCGAAGGCAAGCGTCGATTTGCCCGAGCCGCTCAAACCGGTGATCACCACCATCTGCTCCCGCGGGATCTTTACGTCGATGTTTTTAAGATTGTGCTCACGCGCGCCGTGGATTGCGATCACGCCGTTGCTGCCGTTTGCTCGAAATCGTGGAGCCGTTTCCGCGGCTCGCGCTAACTCAACGCAGTCATCCTGAGCGAAGGATCTCTCCGGCTCAGGTGACATTTTGTGAGGTCCCTCGCCGGTTTCGCGGCTCGGGATGACACGCGTTTCCTTGGTAGAACGCGATAGCACGCTTCGCAGAAATCTTCCTGTGTGCGAATTTTCGACCTTCACGATTTGCTCCGGAGTTCCGACGGCAACGACTTCCCCGCCTTGATCGCCGGCTTCAGGGCCGAGATCGACAATGCGATCCGCGCACTTGATCACTTCGAGATTGTGCTCGATGACCACGATGGAATGCCCGCGATCGACCAGCCGGCGAAATAATCGCAGCAACATTGCGACGTCGTCGAAATGCAAACCGGTCGTCGGCTCATCGAAAATGAAAAGGTTGCCCAGAGCGTCTCCATTTGTTGGACGTTCGATGGTTTCTGTCTCCGCGAGATGCCGGACGAGTTTTAATCGTTGCGATTCGCCTCCAGAGAGAGTGTTCAGCGGCTGCCCGAGCCGCAGATAACCGAGACCAACTTCTTCGAGCACACCGAGTGGCTCGGATAAATTCTTCTCTTCCCCGATCTGCGCGAAGAAATGAATCGCTTCGCTCACAGTCAAGTCGAGCAAATCATGAATCGATTTGCCGTGCAGTTGCACTTTCAACACGTGTGGCTGAAACCGGCGGCCCTCACATTCCGCACAGCGCACAAAGAGATCGCTCAAAAATTGCATCTCGATCTTTTCAAAACCGGTGCCCGAACAGCGCTCGCATCGACCGCTGCCGGAGTTAAACGAAAACGCGCTCGCGGTCAGGCCTTGCGCCATCGCTTCCGGTTGCGCGGCGAACAATTCGCGGACGCGATCAAACA
>QHOD01000048.1 GCA_003218615.1 Verrucomicrobiota bacterium | reverse complement strand
CAAACCGTCCGGGTTCGCACGACAACGCTCGATGATCATTGGGAAAAAGCAGCTGTTCCAGGCGAGCGAGTGGTGCTTGTTAAGATCGACATAGAAGGCGCGGCGGATTCAGTGTTGCCGCATTGTCAGAAGGTCATATGTGCTCAACGGCCCTTCTTCCTCATTGAGTCTCATTCTCTGAACGAGGACGCAGCCATTGGCGCGATGATGCAGACTTTTGGCTACTGCGGATACCGAACCACGAATAACCGCTGGGTGGCCCGATTGGATCGCGTCCATCCCGATCCGGATGGTATCTGGGGGACACTGCTTTTGATCCCGAAGGAGCATGAAATGGCGGCGCGGGCCGTGCTTGGGCGTTGAGGATTGATGCGCGTTGTTATTGTCACCACCCATCCGATACAGTACCAGGCGCCGCTTTTCCGCGAGCTCGCCAAAAGAGTTGATCTGAGCGTGGTGTTCATGATGCGGCAAACTCCAAAGGGACAGGCCGCGAGTGGCTTTGGGGTTGAATTCGAATGGGACACTCCGTTGTTGGAAGGTTATCGCCACGTGTTTGCGAACAACGTCGCGACGTCGCCTTCAACAAACCGCCGTGACGGCATCGTTTTGCAAGGCCATGAGTCGCTGCTTGCTTCGTTCCGCCCGAACGCGGTGATGACGATGGGCTGGTTTCCGCGCGGTTATCTACAAGTCATCCAGTGGGCAAAGAGTATGAACGTGCCAGTGGTGTGTCGCGGCGAATCCAACCTCCTCTCCAACCGCTCCCTGGCGAAAAAGATATCCAAATCCATCTTTTTTCCTCGATTTTTTCGCCAATTCGATGCGTTCGCTGTCATTGGCAGGCGCAATCGAGAGTTTTACCGGCATTATGGAGTGCCGGAACGGAAGCTCCACGACGCACCGTATTCAGTCGATACCCCATTTTTCGAGACTGCGTTCGCGCAACACCGGACCCCTGTACGAAAAGCCGGTCCCTGGCGAATCGGTTTCGTCGGGAAACTGATTCCGAAGAAGTGTCCAATGGATTTGGCGTCCGCGGCCGCAGTATGCAAATCGAAGGATCGCATCCGGCTCGTCATCATTGGAGACGGGCCGCTGCGCGCGACACTCGATGGGCTGGCGCAAAAAAGTGATGTTGATGCGGAATTTCGCGGTTTCTTAAACCAAAGCGAAATCGTAGAGAAGGGTTATTCCGATCTTGACGCCATCGTGCTGCCCTCCGGGGAAAATGAAACGTGGGGTTTGGTCATCAATGAAGCGATGACGGGTGGTATCCCGGCCATCGTGTCTGATATGGTTGGGTGTGGTCCTGACCTGATCGAGGCGGGTGAGACCGGTTATGAATTCCAAGCTGGAAACATCAGGCAATTGAGTGAGAGGATCGACCGTTTAGTTGGCTGCCTCGAATCCGGTCACGACTTCTCGGACGCCGTTTGCCGGCGCATCAGCAATTACTCACTCGCGCGCACCGCTGCCGGAATCGAATCCGCTTTCACCGCCGCGCTATTGTGAAAGCCGGGCTTCGTATCCTTATCGTGGGCGCCTCCGGCAGTTCTCACATTGGTTCTTCCCTGCTGCGCGCAGCATATCGACTGGGGATCGAAGCGAAGCTCTGCGACACGGAATCGGCCTGGCGTCATGGCACCCTGCGACAAAAGCTACTCTGGCACTTTCGTGGAAGAAGGCCACTGGCGCTCCGGCCTTTTAGCCGAACAATCCTGGAGACGTGTGAGCTGTTTCAGCCAGAGGTAATCGTTACGACAGGCGCCGCTCCTGTTTCCGCGCCTGCACTTCAAAGTTGTCGCGAAAAAGGTATCAAATGCATCAATTTTTCGACAGACGATCCCTTTAATCCGCGTCAGCGCGCCCCCTGGTTTCTTCAGGCCCTGCGCGAGTACGATGTCGTGTTCACGCCGCGCACCGTGAACCGGGAAGAACTACATCTTCACGGGTGCCGACGAGTTGAGTACCTTCCGTTCGGCTACGACGAGAGCCTGTTCTTTCCCGAGCCAACCGTGGCTCCAGAGGAGAAGAGCGACCTCTTCTTCGCGGGTACCGGCGACCGAGACCGCCTGCCGTACGTCCGCGCAGCGATCGATGCCGGGTTCTGCATGCGTTTGCATGGCATTTATTGGGACCGGTTTCCTGAGACAAAGTCGATCACTCGAGGACAGGCTGATATTCCTACACTGCGCCGTGCCATTGCGGGCTGCAGGATTGCCTTATGTCTTGTTCGGCATGCAAATCGCGATGGCCACGCCATGCGGACTTTCGAAGTGCCGGCCGTCGGCGCCTGCATGATGGTTGAAGACACACTGGAGCACCGGGAAATCTTCGGCGAAGATGGCGCGCGAGTGGTCTATTTCAAAACCGCAGGCGAAATGGTGGAACGGGTGCGTATGCTTCTCGCGAACGAAATTCTACGGAAAGCGTTGAGAGATAATGTTCACCTGCATATTACAAACGGTGCAAACACGTATGCAGATCGATTGCGGACGATGATAAACGTACTATGATCGACCGGGCGCTCATTTCCCTGCTAAAGACAAAGCGGCTGTGGCGGGGGCCGCTCGTTTGGGTATTGGGGCTGTTTGTTTTGGCCAACTTCGTTGCTGCGCGGTTCGAAAAGGCGCTGATCGCGGAAGGAAAGCGGAACCTGCTTCTCATTCCGGCGCCGCCGAATTCAGCGCCTGATTCCGACAAAAATCTCAGGACGGCTCGCTACGACGTTTCGGTCGGTCGGGACTTGGACCACTATTGGGCAGCAGTTCCAGATGCCGCCTCGCAACCGCTGGTTGTTCTCTGCGGAATGTCGCAGATGTACGCAATCAATGAATTCAAATCGGGCGATGAAACCATTTCAGAGTTAATGGACGACGAGATGGCTCCCAAAGGCGTGCGGGTTTTTGGATTGGCGGCGCCGAACCTTTGCAATGAAGAGGCGATGCTTTTGTTCTTATCCACTTTGAGCAGCCCGCATACAAAGCCGAACGTGTTCATTTACGGAGTATGCTTCGACAAATATCGCAATCTTGATGTTCGCCCTTCCTACCAGGCCCATCTCCTCCGAGACCGCGAACTTCAAGGTTTATGGCAAAGGACAGCAACGGAATTCAATAAGGAGTACCCGCTGGCCACTCAAAAAATGCTGAGCTCACTCAAGGATGTCCTGGCCACGGAAAAAAAAGTTTCCGAGGCAGGTGTAGAAACGCAATTGCGAGAATTTGTCGCCCGTTATCTCCCGCTGGTCGCGGTGCGCAAAGAATTAAATGCAACAGTTCAACTGAGACTTTATGAAGCGCGGAACCGGCTTTTGAATATCAAGCCGACAAGCAAACGCCCCGTCATTCAAGCCCGTTACGATCTAAACAAGGAATTTCTTCGGATGATGGCGGAGGTTAGCAAACGCAATCGCGTCAGGCTGATCCTCTACATCATTCCTCTCAATCCCCAAGCCGAAAATCCTTATGTCCCGGAGCAGTATCGGCAGTTCAAGACGTGGTTGGAAACGTTCTGTCGCGGCCAGAACGTGCCGTTTGCCAACCTCGAAGGCATCGTGCCCCGCGGCGACTGGGGTCTGTTTCAAGGCGGTCCGGACTTTAAGCACTTCAAAGAAGAGGGACATCGTCTCACGTCGAGGGCAATTTTGGATCAGTTCGGCAGCGTGATTTTCAACGAGCAAACCATGGCGGGCAAAGACCGATGATTTTCACAAGTTACACTTACGTCGCTTTTTTGTTCGCGGTTTTTTTGCTGCACTGGATTGCGCCGATCACCTGGCGCAAACCCATCCTGATTATTGCGAGCTATGTGTTTTATTGCTCATGGAAATGGCAATATGGATTCCTGCTGCTCGGAGTAACGTTCTTTAACTGGAGCTATGGCCGCTGGGTTCTCGCAAAGACGACCTCCGGATCCCGACTCGCTTTTGGCATTCTCATCAATCTCGCGCCACTGGTGTACTACAAATACGCCGGGTTTTTGGTGTCCAACTACACCGGCCTGCTCGGCCTGCTGGGAATTCCTGATCACATTCACATTCCGTCAATTATTCTTCCGTTAGGAATCTCTTTCTTCACTTTTCAGGGCATTGCCTACCTGATCGAAGTTGCCGGTGGCGAGGAGCCGATCAGGCGACTGGTCAACTTTATGCTTTTCAAGGCGTTCTGGCCTCAGCTCATCGCCGGGCCGATCATTCGTCCTGGCGAAATGCATTGGCAGCTTTTGACGCCTCGAACGCTCAGCTACGCCAACTTTGCCTTTGGCGGTCGCCGCATACTTGCGGGGTTTTTCAAAAAGGTCGTCCTGGCTGACACTCTTGCCCCATTTGTTGACATGGCCTTCCTGCCCGGAGCGAGCGTGAATGCAATCGACGTCGCAGTGGGGACGATCGGCTTTGGCCTGCAAATCTATTTCGATTTCAGCGGCTACTCGGATATTGCAATCGGTACGGCACGCCTTTTCGGATTTGTTTTTCCAGAAAATTTCGACTGGCCCTATCTGGCGCGGTCGCCTCAGGAGTTTTGGACCCGCTGGCACATGACCTTAACGCGGTGGATTCGCGATTATATTTTCACCCCGCTTACGTTTGCCGCGCGCCGGCATCCGAATTCCTGGCCTGTTTGGCTGCTTGTCGCGATGGCTGCCTGCGGATTATGGCACGGCGCGCAATGGACGTTCGTTTGCTGGGGAGTGTGGCACGGATTGCTGCTCGTCGCGAACCACACCGTGTTGAGGCGACTCTTTCCCCTACCGAGTGCTTCTGGCGATCAGACTTTCGGTTGGCGCGGGATTTTTTGTTGCGCCGTCACTTTCGGACTGGTGACGCTTGGGTGGATATTGTTCCGCGCGGAATCCCTGGCGCAGGCTTGGGGCATGACTCACGCGCTGTTCACGTTGAAGGGCGGTTATCGACCGGCGGTAATTCGTGAGAATATTGTGTTGATTGTGTTGGCGATTCTGGCTGGCATGGCGGCACTGGCCGCTCTGAACAGAATCAGCCGTGATTTCATCGTCAGGTGGCGAACCTGGCAGGTCGTCGAGGACGTTTTGAAGCCGATCGTCTTTGCCTCGATGATCATTGCTGTCATCGTGTTCGACAGCGAGGCGAAGGCCTTTGTCTACTTCCAATTCTGAGGAGATTCCAAGGTGATCTCTGGCGATCATTTTCCGGTAGGACTCGAAGAAACCGTCTGGTGGCAGTGGCTTTCTCACGCCCGGTTGACGCCGGAACGCGAGGCCATCATTCATTGGGAGGCGGGCGAGCCGCCGTTTCGGTGGCGTTGGGGCGATCTGATTTCGACGGCAGAAAAATTTGCCCATGGCCTCTACATAAACGGCGTCCGGCCAGGAGAAGTTTGCGCTCTAATCATTCGGCATCATCGCAATTTCTATCCCGTTTATATGGGGGTATGCGGGTTGGGAGCACTGCCAGCCGTCCTGGCTTACCCTAATACGCGATTACACCCGGAAAAATTTCGCGCGGGCTTGGAGGGCATGTCGCGTAGCTCCGGATTGGATTGGGTGCTCACAGAGCGCGAATTGGAACCAGTGGTTCGGCCGCTGGTCACTCAATCGGGCAGCACGATTCGCGGCCTGCAATTTCCGTTGGAATGGTCAGCGGAAATTCTGGCAAGCGGCGCGAGCCAGCTCGGAACAGATCGGAGATTCCCGACCACTTGCCTCCTTCAACATTCTTCGGGAACAACGGGCCTGCAAAAGGCCGTGGCCCTGTCGCATCAGGCGGTTTTGGAACACATCCGTCGCTACGGGAAGTCTATTGGCATCAATCAAGAAGACAAAATCGTCAGTTGGCTGCCTTTCTACCACGATATGGGCCTAATCGCGGCATTTTACCTGGCGCTGACACACGGGGTTCCGCTCGTGCAGCTCGACGCTTTTGAATGGGTTGCCGCGCCTGTCATGCTCCTGGAAACCATCTCCTTCGAGCGCGGCACATTGTGCTGGTTGCCTAATTTCGCTTACCACCACATGGCGGATCGCATCCACCAGGAAGACTTGGAGAAACTTCGCCTCGACAGCATGCGAATGTTCATCAATTGCAGCGAAATGGTAAGAGCAGAAAGCCATGACCGGTTTCTCCAGCGGTTTCAATTCCTCGGACTCAAGCGCGAAGCTTTGGCCGCGTGTTACGCCATGGCGGAAACAACTTTTGCCGTGACACAGACGCCGCCCGAGACTGCAGCACAGGTTATTTCGGTGAACCGCGAGGAACTCGCTCGCGGGCGGGCCCAGCTTGAGACTACGCCGGAAAAAGCCCGCCTGTGCGTTTCGTCTGGCGCTCCCATTTCCGGTTGTGAAATCAGGGTTGTGGCCGAGAGCGCTGAGGATTTGACAGAGCATTGCGTGGGAGAAATTGCCGTCCGTTCCGTGTCTTTGTTTGAAGGCTACCGCAACAACCCCGAAAAGACCGCGGAAGTTTTCAGGCATGGATGGTTTCTCACTGGGGACTACGGTTTTCTGCATCGAGGAGAATGTTTTGTGGTGGGCCGAAAGAAAGATCTCATCATTGTGGCGGGGAAGAATCTTTATCCCGAAGACATTGAAGACATCGTGAGCCGGGTGGATGGCGTTTTGGCAGGCCGCGTGGTGGCGGTGGGCGTCGACGACCCAGCAACCGGCACCGAGCAGGTCTGGGTCATTGCGGAAGCTGATTTGAACGGCGACCATCAAAAAGCAAAAACCCAGCGTGCTATTGTCGAAGCAGTGATGCAGATAGACGTCACCGTAGGACGAGTTTTTCTGATGCCCCCGCGCTGGTTGATCAAGAGTTCAGCGGGAAAACCCAGCCGGAAACTTAATCGTGACCGGGCTTTGACTGAGCTTTTGCCTGTGAGAAAAAATGACGTATGATTTCCGACCGACTCAGACAAGTAATTTTGAAAGAACTTCAGCTTGACGATTTTCCGCTCGCGGAAGAAACAACCGCCAATCAAGTCCCAGGCTGGGATTCGCTCAGTCACGTTAGGATCATTTGTGCCGTGGAAAAGGAGTTCGGCGTTCGTTTCAAAAGCCTGGAGGTTGTGCGATTGAGTAATGTCGGTCAATTGCAAGATTTGGTGGATAAAAAAATCGGAAAATCCGTAGCCTGACACCGGTGCAGACGCTCGACGATACTGCTTCAAGACGCTTTCTCTTCCTCCAGGGATGGGAATGGAGCCGCGCAATCGGGATCAGCGCGGCGGTTGCGGGGCTAGCCGCGATTTACAGCTACGACATTTCCATATGGATAAGCGTGACGGTATTTCTGACCGCCCTGACCCTTATTCACATGACGACGGCTTCTCGTTTTATCCTTCCGTTGCCGCACGTCGCAATTCTCATGGCCGCTTTGCAATATGTGCTTGCCGCCTGGCTAAGCTATTACTGGCCGCCCACGAATCCTGAGTATGACATCGGAGGGAGGCTGCCAGTGTATTTATCCTACGGGGCAGCCTCGGTGGTCGCCCTGGCGATAGGGTGGATGGCCGTTCTTATAAAACTACACCCGAAAAGAACGGCGCCAGAGACCCACAGCAGCCCCAGGCTTCTCCTGGAACTGGACCTCCTTCTTGGAATTAGCATCGTCGCCACATTCTTTGCTGTTCTTCTGGAGAGAGTGGAAAGCCTGGCTTTTGTGTTTGTACTCCTGAGCAATCTCCGCTATCTCAGTGTGTATGCCAGGATGCTGGTCAGGGGTCGAGGTTGGGCCTGGCGCTTAGGAATGGTTTTAGGAGCGGAGGTATTGTTCGCGGCCGGGGCTGGTATGTTGCACACCCTTCTCCTTTGGAGCTTGTGGACGTTCGCGATCTGGATCTATCGCTTTACTCCACCTCGCCGAGCGGTTCTGGCTGTCGTTGTAGCGGCAGTTGTATTCCTGCCAGCGTTGCAAGAATCAAAATGGCAGTTGCGGCAGGACGCTCGTGACACTGATCCGACCTCTGATGCTGACCAAACCGGGTTAAAAGAACTGCCTGTCGGAAAGGCGGTGACATGGGTATTGTACCTCGCCGACGACCTCAAACAGACCGTTACGTTAAGCATCGAACGGGATTTTATCGCCGATATCTCAGTCCGGTACAATCAGGGATGGATTATTAACCGGATCATGGCCTGGGTCCCCGAGGAGACCCCTTATGCAGCCGGCGCTACGATCAAGGAGGCGGTTATCGCATCGATCTTCCCGAGATTTGCTTTTCAGGGAAAGGCGATGGCCGGCGGCAGGGAGAATATGCTCCGTTATGCGGGGATGGAAATGGTGGGAAATACCAGCATGAACCTCGGTTACGCGGGGGAAATGTATGCGAATTTTGGACATGTTGGCGGCCTTATCGGCTGCACGCTTTATGCCGTTGCGCTCGGCCTGCTTTTCCGCGTGATTTGCCGCCGGGCGTTTATCCACCCTTTGTGGTGGAGCCTGGTTCCGTATATCTTTTTTGCGGCAGTCAAAGCCGAGGACGGCATAGATCTCGTGGCCAATTGGTCGGTAAAATCTTGTGTCCTGTTGTTCGGCATCTCACTGATCTTTCCAGCTTTTCGCCAGGCGCTCTTTTCGCGAGCATTGGACCAACCGTCCCAGTCTCTGGGAGACGAAATTGCAGAAGAGGAGCCATCGCTTCCGGAGGGCGTTGTTATTCCTCGATAGTTCGGGGGATAAAAATGCGGCTTCTTTTTGCTACGCCCTATTACTACCCCGACTTCAGGTTCGGCGGACCGCCCAGAAAGATTCACGCCCTCGCCCGCGGTCTTGCCGAGCGCGGACATCACCTTCGGGTCATTACATTTGATTTTGAAAACCGCCGCTCGCGAGAGCGGAGGGACATAGAGGGCGTTGAAGTGGAGTATTTGCCATGGATCGGAAGAGGGTTGAAACAAGTGCCGCTCAATCTGCGCTCGATTTCGGACGCCGTCGCCAATGTCGATGCAGTTCAATGTTACGGGCTCTACAATCTGCTTTCTCCCATCGTCGCTTACATCGCCTGCCGCAGAGACAGACCATTCGTTCTCGAGCCCCTTGGCATGTATCCCCCTCGTGCGCGAAACCCAATCGCCAAGAAAGCCTATAATTTTTTGCTGACGAGATGGATGATGCGGCGTGCTACTGCCGTGATCGCTGCTTCCCAAGGCGAAACTGCCGAGCTCGGCAGGATTGCCGATCCGAAAAAAATCGTGTATCGGCGCAACGGTATCGACGTTTCCGCGTTCGCGAATCTCCCCTCGGGCGACAAGCTGCGGCAGATGTGGGATATTTCTCCCAACGAAAAAGTTATTCTTTATCTCGGCCGGATCAGTCCCATCAAAAATCTGGAGCAGTTGATCCTCGCTTTTGCGGAAGTCGATCTTCCGAATCTACGGCTGGTTCTCGTCGGCCCGATCCTTGAGCCAGCGTACGAAGCGCGATTGCGCGCGCTGATCGCGACGCAGCATCTCGAACCACGGGTCCTCATGGCCGGCCCCCTCTACGGTGAAGAACAAAGAGCCGCTCTCGCGCTGGCGGACCTTTTCGTTCTCCCTTCTCTGAACGAAAGCTTCGGAAACGCCGCCGCCGAAGCTGTCGCTGCTGGAGTTCCAGTCCTGCTCACAGAGACTTGCGGTATCGCTCCGCTTATCAATGGCCGCGCGGGTCTTTCTGTCCCGCTGGGTGTGAAGAGCCTCGCATCGGGATTGCGAACAATGATCAACGATCCGGCCCGGAGGAAGCAGCTCGTGGCGCGACGCGCTGAGGTCGTTCGCGAGTTATCGTGGGACGAACCAGTCCGTCAGACAGAAGATCTTTATCAGTCGGTTATCGAGCCCCGAAAACTTTCGAGGAAAGTGGATGCCGAAAACTTCCGATAAAAATTTGGCTCTTGGGCGAAGCGAATGGAATTACAGTGTGTTTAATTT
>QHOD01000285.1 GCA_003218615.1 Verrucomicrobiota bacterium | reverse complement strand
GGGCGAGAGCTTTTTCAGTTTCCCGATTGGAATTTGATTGCGACGATTTTGTCTTTGCTGCGTGCACGACCAGTTTCCCGACGGTTTCGTGCGCCTCGCGAAACGGCATCCCTTTCTTCACCAGATACTCTGCCAAATCGGTCGCAAGAAGACTGGGGTCGTTTGCCGCGGTTTCCATGCGCGCGCGATTAATTTTCATTTCCGGTAACATTGCCGCAAACACTTCCAGCGCGGCGCGAACAGTATCAACCGAATCGAACAGCGCCTCCTTGTCTTCCTGCACATCGCGATTGTAAGACGACCGAAGCGCTTTCAGGGTGGTCAGGATCGACATCAAATTACCGTAAAGCCGGCCGGTTTTGCCGCGGGTCAGCTCCGCTATATCGGGATTTTTCTTCTGCGGCATCAAGCTTGAGCCGGTCGAAAAAGCGTCGCTGAATTCTACGAAACCGAATTCAGTCGTGTTCCACAAAATCAAATCCTCGCTCAGGCGGGAGAGGTGCATCCCAATCATCGCCAGACAAAAAAGAAATTCGCAAACAAAATCACGGTCGCCGACCGCATCGAGACTGTTTTGACTCACGCCTGAAAAACCGAGTTCGCGCGCGATGACTTCCCGATCGAGGACGATTGTCGATCCAGCCAGCGCGCCGGAACCGAGCGGCAACACATCTGTGCGCGCATTGCAATCACCAAGACGCTCCATGTCGCGCTCGAGCGCTTCGATTTGCGCCAGCAAATAATGCGCGAAAAAGATTGGCTGCGCGCGTTGCAGATGCGTGTAACCGGGCATCACAAGATCCACATGTTGCTCCGCGAGATTAAGCAACGCCGTCTGCAACGAGCGAAGACGAGCCGCGATTTCTGCAATCTCCGCTTTCACATAAAGACGAAGATCGAGCGCGACCTGATCGTTGCGACTGCGTGCGGTGTGCAGCTTCGCACCTGCGCCGACTCGTTTCGTGAGCGCGGCTTCGATGTTCATGTGCACGTCTTCCAGCGATCGTTCCCATGCAAATTTGCCGGATTCGATCTCTTTCTCGATTGCGCGCAATTCGTCTTCGATTTTTTGCCGCTCATCGGCGTTTATGATCCCTGCCCGGGCGAGTGCTGCAGCGTGGGCGATCGACCCCGCGATGTCATAGCGATACAGGCGCCAATCGAACGACACGGATTCGCCGTAGCGCTGCACGATTTCAGCAGCCGGTTTATTGAACCTTCCTTTTCGCATTTTTTTAACCACGAATGGACACCAATGAACACGAATTCGCGAGCCGATCGGCCAATGTCTCGATCAGATTCAAAGACTGATCCCGCGCGAAACTCTTAGCTTCTTCAGCGACGGCCGAATAATTGATTGTCTTGTCGATCTTGTCTCCCAAATCTGGCGCTTCGGGATATGGCCAAATCGAGATACTGGCCGTCAGTCGCTGCGGAGTGGCGCGCTCGTCTTCGGGAACGCCGATGCGAGTGAAAATCTCAAGTTGTTCGATGTGAATCCGGCCGGAGAAAGGGTGTGACTCGTTGGGCATCGGGCAAGATTACTGCGCTGCGTGGCAGAGCAACACTCGTTTCGCACGCACGGCGGTTCAACAAACCGTCAAGCGGGCGATCGAGGTCACTCGCCTTACCTTGACGTGATGACCTGCGCGTCGACTTTGATCGCGCAATGAAAACCGTCTGGCGCGTTTTTGCTTATCTGAAGCGGTACCCGTGGATGGCTGCGGGGACGCTGACCTGCGCGATTTTGAGCACGGTAACGGTGATCGTGTTCCCGGGTGTAACCAAGTGGATCATCGACGGCGTGGTGCGCGCGAATCGCCCGGACAGATTGCTGCCTCTTATTGCACTGGCGGCGGTCGCGTTTGTGCTTCAGCACGTATTCAACGCGCTGCGGATCATCCTGAACAACACGTTCGAGCAAAAAGTCATTTTCGATCTGCGCAGCGATTTGTATTCGCACATCCAATTGCTGCCGTTGCGCTGGTTCGATAATCGCGCCACGGGCGATCTGATGACACGCGTGATCGAAGATGTGAACTCGGTCGAGCGCGTGCTGATCGATGGAATTGAGCAGGGCGTGGTCGCGGTCCTGCAAATCGTGATCGTAACGGCGGTGATGTTTTATTTGAACGCAAAACTCGCATGGCTCGCACTGACGCCGTTTCCGTTCCTCATCGCCGGTGCGCTCACTTATACATTGACAGCACATCGTCGCTATCGTTTGCAGCGCCGTGCTGCCTCAGCCATGAACGCACTTCTGCATGACAACCTTTCCGGAGTTCGTCAGATCAAAAGTTTCGCGCGCGAAGGACAAGAACACACGCGTTTCAATCGGGTGAGCGCGCAGTTGCGACAAGCCACGCTGGTGGTGATGCGGGTTTGGGCGATCTACAGCCCTTCGATGTCGATGTTCGAGGCATTCGGCGCAGTGTTGGTGCTTGGGTTTGGGAGTCACGCCGTGTTGACGGGCGCAATGCAAATCGGCGATTTGGTCGCGTTCCTCATGCTGACGGCATTTCTCTACGATCCAATCAGCCGGTTGCATCAGCTAAATCAACTGGTGCAAGCCGGGCGCGCGGCAGGTGAACGTGTCTTTGAGATTCTCGACGAACCCGCCGAGCCCGGGGTTGTAGCCGGGATCAAGGACCGTGGCCGCGCGCGAATCCTCGGTGATATTCGCTACGAAAACGTGAGCTTCAGCTATGCCGAGGGACTGCCCGCGCTCAGTCACATCTCCTTTCATGCGCCGCCGGGGGCGACCATCGCACTGGTGGGAGCGACCGGCGCTGGGAAATCGACGCTGGTGAATCTGCTGGTGCGCTTTTACGAATTCAGCAGCGGCGAGATTTATGTGGATGGCAGACCGATCCGCGAATACGCGCTGCGAAGCTTGCGTGAAGCGGTCGGTGTCGTGACGCAGGAAAGTTTTTTGTTCAACGGCTCGATTCGTGAAAATCTTTTGATGGGAAAGCCGGATGCGAGCGATACAGAATTATGGCGCGCCGTGGATGCGGCGAACGCGCGTGCATTCATCGAGAGATTGCCGGCTGGCTTGGAAAGCGTGGTCGGCGAGCGCGGCGTAAAGTTAAGCGTCGGCGAGAAACAGCGTTTGTCGATCGCGCGTGCGCTTCTGAAGGATCCGCCGATTTTAATCCTCGACGAAGCGACGGCAAGTGTGGACACGGCCACGGAGCGGTTGATTCAAGAAGCTCTCGAACGCCTGATGTTTCACCGCACCTCCATCGTCATCGCCCATCGGCTCTCAACCATCGTGCACGCGGACCAAATTCTCGTGCTCGATCGCGGCCGGATCATCGAACGGGGGACGCACGACGAATTGCTCGCCTTCAACGGAAAATACGCGCGATTGTGTGAGCAAAGCTTGCTCGAAGTCTCAACCGAATCCGAACTGGAGACCCCGACCGCAACGATGATTGCGCCAATTCCCGCGCCAGACGAGCAATTACCGGTCTAGTTCACGGGCTCGGAGACACGCCCCGAAGTTCCTGGTATTTTCGCTCGAGCTCCTGATAACGCTGTTCGCTTTCCGCAAGAACGCGCCGTTCCTCTCGCAAACTTTGCTCGAGGTCGCGAATCCGCTCCTGGAGACGAATCGAGATCCCGACCGCGGCAGGCTCCGTCGCACCATCTGTTTTATTTTCGCTTATGACTGCCTCGGCATTTGCTCGGGCTGCTTCCAATAAGGCCGGCATTTCTCGAATTTGCCGTCGCGTACCGTCACGGGCATTGATGAGAAAGGTTTCACCATTGATCTCGCCGAGCCGAATGAATTCCTGGATCGCACCGAGCGTTGTTGGTCCGTAATAGTGCTCACTGGTGACTTCGACCAGCCAGTCCATGCCCAATTGTGGCAACATTGGCGCTTTCATCCACGTTTGTTGATCGTTAGAAAGTGCGTCGTGGGGTGCGATTTGCGCGGTCGACGCCCAGTGCGCCAGTTGATCAAAACGCAGCGGACCAAAAATGCTGCCATCCTCGTGTTTCC
>QHOD01000284.1 GCA_003218615.1 Verrucomicrobiota bacterium | reverse complement strand
GTTCGGTCCGTCTCAGAAATCATTTGGGCATCCCGGTGCCGGTGGCAGTCACGCCTTTGCCGATCCGGAAAACAAAATCGCGTTCGCTTACGTGATGAATCAAATGGAGCAATCGCTGCTGCCTAACGAAAAATCACTGCGGCTGGTGGACGCGATCTATCGGTAGGGACGCTTCCCCCGAACGCCCTAGGCGATTGAGGTCAATCGCTCTACCCTATTCGCCGATAATGGTGATCCAAATCTTTCGCCGATGCGAGGCGCGGCGATGCTCGAACAAGAAAATGCCCTGCCACG
>QHOD01000283.1 GCA_003218615.1 Verrucomicrobiota bacterium | reverse complement strand
GGCGGTCGAAGAACTCTTCCAGATCGCGTCGCGCGGTCGGATCGGCATTCTCCATGATGATTACGCTGCAACTGGTGTGCTGAACAAAAACCGTGACCGTTCCGTTGCGCACGCCGCATTTGTCGATCTTGCTCTGGATTTCGTCGGTGATCTCGTACAGTCCCTTGCCGTTAGTGCGAATTTCAAGTCGTTCCTGATCAATGCGCATCGGATTTGCAGCACCAAAATAACATCACCCAAAACAATAGTCGCGCATTGACTCCGAAAGCCTTCGCGAGTTGATCTTTCCGCCGGCTGATGGCCTAATAATCCGATGCGAGGCGATCTCGACCGGGTGCTGTTTGACGAGCCGGCAATTCACCGCCGGCTCGACGACATGGCCGCGCAGATTTCGAAGAATTATCGCGATCGCGAATTGACTGTGATCGCAGTTTTAAATGGGAGCTTGATGTTCATGTCGGACCTGCTTCGGCGAATTCCGCTGCCGTTGAAGCTCGATTGCCTGAGCGTGGTCAGTTATCACGGAAAAACGCAGACCAACGGCGAGGTAATTTTCAAGCAGGTCGCGTTTCCCGATGTGGTCGATCGGCATATTTTGATTCTGGACGACATTCTGGACAGCGGTCACACGCTGGCAGCCATTCGCGAAAAATTGGAGACGGCCAAGCCGCGCAGCATCCAGATATGCGTTCTGCTGAGCAAAAAGAAACAGCGCGCCCGGTACGTCGATGCGGATTATGTTGGGTTCGAAATCGAGGATGAATTCGTTGTTGGTTACGGGCTCGATTTCATGGAACGTTATCGCAACCTTCCCTACATCGGCGTCCTGCGGAAGGAGCTGATCGCACAACCGAGCGGATGAAAGCGCGGGTGCAGTTTTACGCGCAACTGCGCGACTTGGTTGGAGTGAGCCAGTTGGATGTCGATCTCCCGGAAGGAGCGACCGTTCGCGATTTGCTCGACCAAATTTATGCGCAACGGCC
Source organism: Verrucomicrobiota bacterium (assembly GCA_003218615.1). Lineage (GTDB taxonomy): Bacteria > Verrucomicrobiota > Verrucomicrobiia > Chthoniobacterales > UBA10450 > Udaeobacter. The sequence goes on along the minus strand of QHOD01000283.1, from coordinate 1,624 downwards.
CTCACTTCGAGGACACGACAAAAGCATGTTGATCGGCGCAGGCGTGGAATTTGTCGATCGCAACTACAAACTGAAATCAGGCGAGGCGATTGCACTCATGCCTCCGGTGCAAGGTGGTTGATCGGAAATTCAAACAGCGCCGGAGTGCCAGACTCCAGCGCTGTTTCCTATTTTATGGATGTGCAGGGCTGTGCAGAGACGCCGACGCGGAGCCGACGACAATGTGGGTGCCAGCCGGTAGGTTTAACGCATTTCCCGCGGCTATAACAAGGTCGATCGCCCGGACTGTAATGCTGTTCGAGTTTTGGATAACGCGATGCAGATAGAGCGTACCGAGCGTTTTTCCGTTTACCGTCAACGTAATCTTGGTGTTCGCTGATACATTACCGTAAGCAACTCCCTGTACCACCAGACCCGTGGATGATGAACCCGAGTCACTGAAGTTAAAGGTCGTGCCATTCGTGGTTGATGCATTGGCCTGAGCTTTCACCTGGCTGGCTGTAATAAGGCCACCGAGCAGGTTTACCGCTTGAACGGTTGAAGTCGTCGTGGCCTTCGATAGAGTAGCAGTGACGCTCCCTTGGGCCGTATCTACAATGGCCCCAGAATTCAAAACGCCCATAACGCTCACGCCAGCCTGACTGACAGTTGTCAGCGGGTTCCCCTGACAGCCAACGCTAACGGTCGCCGTAGGGCTGGATGTAATTGCTGTCCCGGTGACGTTCGTACCGAAAGCGGTTCCGTCCAGCGACGCTGGACCGCTGATCTGCGTGAGACCGCTGCCTGCGTGGGCCACGACGATCTGCGATCCGACTGGGATGCCCAATACATTGGAGACGGTGACGTAAACGTGAATCATGTTTACAGTCAGCCCCTGCTTGTTGGTGCCATTGCCGGAGAGGATTTGTTCGTTCAGCACCACCTTTCCGATTCCAGGCATTTGAATTGTGGTGTTCGGCGGAGGGACTGTGTTGAATGTCCTCGGAGGGCTAGTGCCGATCACGAGGCCGCTGAAACTGGACCCCGCCGCACTGGAATGCAGACCTGTACTGTTTTGAAACGTAGTGCTGACTGCCTTGACCTCGCCGGCGGTTATTAAACCAGCCAGCAGGCCCATGTTATGAACATCGGCGGTAGCGGTGGACGAAGTGGTGGAGTTATGAGCGCTGGTGTTGATCGAACCCGTCGTGGCATACGGCGGCGAGCTCGCCGCACCTAGGCTCCCGCTAACAGATTGGTTGACTGCTGCAGTCCCACAACCCGAGCCGACGGCAACCGGAGCAGTCTTGGCCACGGTGACCGTGTTCCCAACGTAAGCGCGGGTTCCATAAGCGTTCGCCGAAAATTCGAGAAACGCAGCTTGGAGGCTGTTGCTGGCAACGAACGTCATTGCCGCCGCTAGGCATGCTAAAACCACGACCCGCCTGGAAAAGGGACGCGGTGAAAACTGGAACTTCGTTTCTTCTTTCATATAAATTTATCTCTCTTTCTTCACCTACAGTTCGGTTGAGTATGTTTGCTTTGGCCGTAATTATTTTTTGACTTTATTTTCGTGGATAACATCTGAACAATGGATGTTGGCACGCGTTATGCTTTGCCCGCTAGGGAAATTAGAAATTATAGC
>QHOD01000282.1 GCA_003218615.1 Verrucomicrobiota bacterium | reverse complement strand
GTTTCCCGCTGACTTACAGGGAAAATACAGGCCGCGGCTGCGATCCGACTGTTGCGAATGATTACACCACCATCGTGGAGAGCGGATTTGGGATGAAAAATCGCCAGGGTGAGCTCAACAGAGAACTCACCATCGATCGTCACGCCCGTTTCTTCATAAACGCGAATCGACGTATCACGCTCAATTGCAATCAGCGCACCGAACTGTTTGTTTGCCAGTTGCGTCACTGCCTCAGCCAGATCGTGGACGGTCTCTCGTTTTTCGCTCGTCAACGAGAAAATCGGATGCCCGCCAAGTGCGGCCAGACCGCGTCGCAGCTCCGGTTGAAAGATCACTACCAGGGCAACTGCGAGGAAAACCGAGAAACTGCGTACGATCCAGCCGATAACAACCAGATTCAGCAATTGCGAAATCAACGTCAGCGTCAGAAAAACGATCGCCAGTCCGGTCAACACCTTTGCGCCGCGCGTTCCGCGAAAATAAAGGTAGCCGTAGTAGATCGCCACGCTCAGCAAAATGATTTCAAAAGCGCTGCGCCATCCTCTGATCCAGAGATGAACGAGTTGATCGATCATTTCGTCCTTTGAAGCGTTGCTTCCGTTACTCGTAGCGCATTTGCATTTTCTTTGACGTCATGGACGCGGAACACATCCGCGCCCCGTGCGCGCAAAAGCGAGGTCAAAGCCACCGCGGGAGCGAGCCGATCCTCCATATCTGATGAGTCTATCAGTTTCACCAGAAACGATTTGCGGGAAACACCAATCGCGAGCGGTCGATCGTGCACACGAAGTTGCTCAAGATGTGCGAGCAGCTCAAGATTATGTTTAAGCGTTTTCCCGAAACCAATTCCCGGATCAAACGCAATCGCCATGGGGTCAATACCGCACTCTATGGCGCGCGCATGTTGTTGTCGAAAAAAATCAGCCACTTCCGAGACAACGTCAGTATATCGCGGTTCCATCTGCATCGTCCGCGGATTTCCTTGCATGTGCATGATAATGAAACCCGATTTGCTTTCGGCAACCAGCGGCATCATTTCTTTGTCGCCTCGTCCTCCGGTAACGTCGTTTACAATCGAAGCTCCTGCCTGGATTGCCGCATGCGCAACTTCGGCCTTCGAAGTATCGATCGAGATCAAGATGTCGATCTTAGCCCGCAATTTCTCGATCACGTGAATGACACGGCGCATTTCCTCTTCTGCCGCGACACGTTCGGAGCCGGGTCGCGTCGATTCGCCACCAACGTCAATGATCTGCGCGCCCTCTTCCGCCATTTCCAGTCCGTGCTCAACCGCTTTCTCAGCCGTGAAAAATTTTCCTCCATCAGAGAATGAATCCGGCGTGACATTCAAGACACCCATGATTAGCCCGTGCCGTGAAAGATCAAAAGTGTGATCGCGAAATTTCCAAACCCTCTCACCCATCATGCGTGAGACTAACACACACGATGCTTTATTCGAAGCGTTGTGGGGTGCTTGTGCCAGGCACCGGGGAAAAAACAGGCGCTTGCCACCAGCGCCTCTATCTCACTTCTTCCGCGAGTAACGCCCCATTAGTTCGCCTTGAGCGAGCACATGTCCTTTCATCGCCGCGTCAAGCTGGCCGCGTTTTGCGCCGAAGGGCAAATCCAGCTCGCGATCAAGAGCGAAAACCTTGAAGTAATAACGGTGCGTGCCCGAAGGAGGGCATGGTCCGCCGTATCCAGATTTGCCGAAGTCATTTGTACCCTGTACGCCTTTTGGCATGCTTCCCTCCTCAATCGTACTCGTCTGGGGCGGGATATTCCAAATGGTCCAGTGCGTGAACAATCCACTCGGTGCATCCGGATCATCGACAATCAATGCCAGGCTTTTCGCGCCGGCAGGAACGTCCGCAATTTGCAAGGGCGGGTTGGTATCCGCGCCGTCACATGTAAATTTTGCTGGAATGTTTGCACCTTCTTGAAAAGCAGAACTTGTGATCTTCATCTTGACACCTCCTGCGGCAAATAAAGCCGCTGTCGCCACTGCAATTGCAAATGCGCCAGCAATAATCGCTCGTTGCATTTATTAGATCTTCGGTTGAAACCTCGTTACATCGCTAACAACTCAACGATATGGTTTCGCTCGCATGACCCAAAACGGACGTAATATTCGAGAGCGAATTCTAGCCATTCTCGCCTCGCCTGACTACCGGCCGCTCGATAAGAGTGAACTGGCAAGGGCGCTCGGGCGTAAGAGCGGTGTCCGGATGGCACTAAATCAGGTGCTGCGCGACCTCGAACGCGCGGGCGAGATCGCGCGGATTCGCAAGAATCGTTATGTCTTGCCGGCGGAAGCCGATCTTGTCACCGGCACATTGTCGATCCATCAGGCTGGATATGGATTTCTGGTCACCGAAAAACCGGGCGAGCCGGATATTTTTGTCGCAGCCGAAAATACCGGCACAGCGATGCACGGCGATCGCGTCGTTGTGCGCATTACTCGCGATCAACCCTACGCCCGCACCAAAGGACGACAGGAAGGCCGCGTAATTCGAATTTTGGAGCGCGCGCACGACACGATCGTCGGCACACTGCAACATTCGCGGAATTTTCATTATGTCGTTCCAGACGATCCGCGAATCGTCCACGATGTGTATGTTCGCCCTGTAAAAGATCGGCGGTCGGAGACCGCCGCTACAGTCGGTGACAAAGTTGTCGTTCGACTCGAGCCTTGGGAATCGCGCCACGTTAATCCAGAAGGCGACATCATCGAGATACTCGGGCCCGCCTCGGCGCCGGGCGTGGATATGCTGTCGATCATTCGGAAATATCATTTGCCGACCGAATTTCCAGGAGACGTTATTGATCAAGCAAATCGGATTTCCGAAACCGTCGAGGCACGGAAACTCGAGGGACGTGAAGATTTGCGGCAGAAATTTATCGTCACCATCGATCCGGACGACGCACGCGATTTCGACGACGCGATCCACGTCGAAAAGATCGACAATGCCGGTTGGCGACTCGGGGTGCACATTGCTGATGTTGCCGCCTACGTTGAACCGGGCAGTGCCCTCGATCGCGAAGCGCGCCGGCGGGGAAACAGTGTTTATCTGCCGGACCGAGTGATTCCGATGTTGCCGGAGCGCCTCAGTAACGGCGTGTGCA
>QHOD01000047.1 GCA_003218615.1 Verrucomicrobiota bacterium | reverse complement strand
TGATTTTTCAACAGCAGAAGGGGAATAATACGAGTGCGGACCATCAGAAGCGCTCAACGAAATTTCTCAATAATTGCAAGCCGAACCTGTGGCTTTTCTCCGGATGGAACTGCGCCCCGAGGATATTGTCGCGCTGCACGCTCGACGTGAACGGCATGCCGTATGTCGTTTCGGTGAGTCGATCGGCCGGGTCGTTGCAGGCGATGTGGTAAGAATGAACGAAATAGAACCGAGACTCCGCTGGCATTCCTTCGTAAAGCGGACTTTGTTTGAGAACGCGCACGGTATTCCAGCCCATGTGCGGGATCTTGGGGCGGGCATTCAGGCGGGAGAAATCGAAACGCACCGTGCACGCGTTAAGCCAGCCCAGTCCAGGCAATATTCCTTCTTCGCTGGAGGCGGTGATTAATTGCGCGCCGAGACAAATCCCAAGCACCGGCACCTTTTCTTCAAGCACCTTGGCGTTCAGCACGTCGACGAAACCGCGCTCGCGCAAGCGCTGCATGCCGTGGTCGAAGGCACCGATCCCGGGAAGGATCAGCTTTGTTGCGCGACCGGCGACAGCGGGATCTGCTCCGATGACTGGCTGTACGCCCAGCTTCTTCAGCATATTGGCAATCGATCCAAGATTAGCCATGCCGTAATCGATGATGGTGATCGCCTTCTGCATGCGAAGTTGCTATTCGAGTCAGCCTGTCGATTTGTGTACGAGCGCAAAATTGTTTTTGCCGTCCAGCAAAGTGGACGTCTTCACGACACACTGCGGACATTCTCTTTCGACGAACACCTTCCAGCTCTCCGGGCTCCAAAAATTCAGATGCTCGTTTGCAGTGTCAGTTCGCCCGTTGGGGACCGTCAACACGAGTGCGCCGTGTTTCCTTGTAGCATTGAGAAGGTTTCTAATGGCAACGAACGGCCGTTCCAGGTGCTCCAACACCTCGGTGCACAGAACAACATCGAACGATCCGGGTAGTGGCTCGCAAATATCGTGTCTAAAAAACCGGCAACCTGGAAAGTGTTCTCGCGAAAAGGCCATCGCTTGCTCGGAAAAATCACAACCTGTCATGCTTCGCGGCTTTGACCAGCGTTGTAACTCGGTCAAGAGATGCCCCGTGCCGCAGCCCACATCCAGCACGTCTTTGCCATCAAGCGCTAGGTTGATTTCCTGCAATCTGTCGGAGACCGCACGGTAAAACGCCAACCGACCTTTCGTATAGTAGTCTTTCAGCGCAGTCTGATCTCGGTAAAACTGCTCATACAACTCCCGCGAGTTCTCTTCTGGTGGAGTCAAGCGTCCCGTGTTGAAGTAAAGTTCTCCCCCCCGCGGTCTTCGAATCCTCGAAACGCGCAGACCAAAACGCGCCAACACACGATGTAACATCTGCTTCGCGAGGGAGCGCATGCGAACCGGCGCAGAGGCTTCCGAGGTGGCACGAGTCGGCGATTCAGTCAACGGGTTCATACGCGTGAAAACGCCGTAGGCACAATTTGGGCTGGCTTGAGCGCGGATTGGGCCAGCAGCTTCCTGGCGGTGCCGCCCCGGCAGTGCGCTATCTCACGCAAAATGCGTCGCGCCTGCCCTCGCCGGATCATTTTCAATGCGCGTTTACGTTCGTCCGGCAATAGCGGACATTCCGGCCGTTGAAGGTAGTCGATGCTGATTCGGTTGTATGTGAAAGCGTCGGATGGCCGATTTCGGAAATCTTGAATCTCCTGAGCGGGATGCTCTCGATTCCAGACGATTCCGTCTGGCAAAAGGACAACTGGAAACCGCGCTGCCAGGATGTGCCACATTTCAAAATCGCCTACCATTCTTTTGCCGGTAAAGCCGCCAACCGCCTCGAACTTATCGCGACGAATAATACTTGAAAGCGAGGCGCGACTGAAAATTGAGTGTGTCCTATTGAAGTACGAGTATTGATAGGCCTCGCGGGGACTGAGCTGAAAAGGATACGGCCGTTCGCTTACTTGAGCAAAAGAACAGAAGCCGACCGCGGCCTGTGTGAACGGCCCGAACATTTCCACCATTATCTGGAGGCCGCGCGGGTAGATGTAATCATCCGAATCGACGTACTTGAGATATTGACCCTTCGCCAGCGATGCCGCGCGATTGCGGTTCGGATAATCACCGAGATTCTTTTCATTCACATGGACTTGTAGGCGCGGATCGGACGTGTAACGGCGCACGATTTCCACGGTGTGGTCCCTGGAGCAGTCATCCACAATGATCAGCTCAAAATCTTGGAAGGTGGATGCCAGCACGCTTTCAATCGCTTCCGCGATATATTTCTCGCGATTGTAGGCCGTCATCAGGACGCTAACCAGTGGAGTCGCCATTACGGTAAAATATTCTAAAGCCTGCTCCTGTCTTCTTCTCGCTTTTGCTCTTCCTCTTACTCGTCATCGTACTCGTAATCAAAAACCGAGCACGAGCGTGAGCACGCTCCTGGTCAATCGTAGAGCATCCACGCGAATCGTGTACCGCTTAGACATTTCTCGATCTCTTGGAAATTCGCTATCATGTCAGCCACGCGAAACGGATTGGTTCTTGCCAAATCTGGAGCAAATCCGTGAGGCCGAATGTCTAAGAATTCGCACGTCTTTTCATATGCGATCCGAGGATTCTCGAGAATGTCGTCTTCGTATTCCAACTTGAGTATGCGATCTTGCGCGAGTTCCTTGTAGATCTCTTGATATTCCGCATCGATGTCATTGAGATGCTCGATCAGGCTTTTGATCCAGAAACCGCGATTACAACGGGCCGGATTAACTGTTACTTTAAAGGGCGCGTGCCCCGGAGCATTTCGGGGTTGATGGAAAATTTTGGACCTCCATGCAATCCAGCTTGAAAGGAGCTGTCTAAGGTAATTGCGTCGCCTCAGGACGATAAACTTGGTGAATTCGAGTGTTCTGAGCTCGTCAATGCAGGATTTCAGATTAGTGTTTAGTAATTCCGGAGCAAGATGTCGGGAACGGGAAAACTTTATTTCGAGTCCATATACTGGCCGGGGCGGGAATCTATTCCTCCTCTCGCTGATTGCCTCAAAGGGCGAGCTTAAATGAGAAAACCTGGAGGGGTTCTGGCGCATGGATTCGAAAATCTCCCCGCTCCATCGTATTAACACACGGTGTTCACTAAGCAGGCTCGCCAAAACAGTCGAACCGCAACGCCCGAGATGGAACATGCAAACACTCGATCGCGTAACCAGGCGCCTAAGCAGGGTGTTCACTCTGAGCAACTTCATTCACTGTTCGTATTTCATTGATAACGCGGTTAATTTTCTTTCCGATCATTTGCCAGTCGTACTTCTCCTCCACCAAACGCCGCGCCGCGCCGCGCAAATTTTCGAATAACTCCCGGTTGGCCAGCAAACGCAAGACGGCCGCAGCAAAGCTCTCCGCTTGGTCGGCCAAAAGAATTTCACGGCCCTGTTCCGCCTCGATGCCTTCCGCGCCCATGGGCGTCGAAACCACCGGGCTGCCGAGGCTCATCGCTTCCAGAATCTTTACGCGTACACCGCTGCCTTGTAACAATGGCACGACGACACAACTGCTGCGCTCGTAATACGGAATAACGCTTTCCACCTCGCCTTTGAAATCCACAGATGGCTCGGAGCGCAATCTTGAAAACTCGCTTCCTGCCCTGCCTTTCCCGATCACAACGAGCCTAACCTGTGGTAAACGTTCACGTATAAGCGGCCAAATGGATGTGTGAAACCAAAGTAATCCGTTTCTGTTCGGGGGATAATCCAAGCTTCCGCAAAAGAGAATTTCCTTGCGGTTAAACTTGTCAGCACGATCATCGTATTGAAGCACAGTTGTATCCACGCCGGTCCGAATCGTCCAACCGTGGATGCGGCCTTGATTCATCGCCTCCAACTTCGCGCGATCAATTTCACTGCACGTCCAAAACGTATCTACGAAACGGTGCAGGTTGCTTTCTGACCAGCGTGCGTTGTGCAACAAGGAGAGGTCGGCACGTGTCGCTGTGTTGCCAGCCTTCAACAACTGCTCATGCAAGTCGCTATCGACATTGTGAGCATGCAAAATGCGGATGCTCTGCGGGCTAAAGCGGCGGACAATTGGAGCCGCCATCATGGAATGAAGATGCTCAAAGATGACGACATCAATTCGCTCCATGCACAGAATCTTTTCGAGCAGATGGTGAATTTCCAGAGCCGTTGTTCCGGCCGGCCCGCGCCACGAGCGCCGAAGCCAGCGATAGTGCAAGGCGGAATTGAGACGTGCGGGCAGCAAATCGAAAATCGTGCGCGGCGGAGGCGTTTGGGCCGGGCCGTACACCTTCACGTTGTCGGGAAAACGGTAACCGCCGCGTTCTCCCTGCAGTTCGCTCTGCGGTTGCAGAATGATAGCGTGAACCTCATGCTGCCGGGCAAGTTCCCGAAGAAAGAAAAACGGCCGCCATGCTCCTCCAACGGGAGGAAAGAATTTTTGGTAAGGAATAACGTGAAGAACGCGAGCCATTTTGGATCTTTTACGGAGCTTGCAAGTTAAGATTCTCTCGTGCCAACGCCTTGACCTTTGGCAGCTGATCCTGAATCCGAACCCGAAGCGCCGGAAGGCGCTCGATTCCCTTGCGCAGAAAATCGGCGACTGCATCCGCATTTGGAAGCTGGTCCGGCGCAATGAACATCTCGTCCAATCCAAAATGTCGGAATAGTCCTTCAAATTTTCCCTGGTACGTCAGACCAAAGACGGGCGTGCCTTGGGTGAGGCAGGCGATGCTGAGATGCATTCGCCCCGAAAAAACGAAATCGACAAGGCCGCAAATCGCCCGTACCTCGACGGCGCGCATTCCCACCGGCGGAAGGAAAATATCATTTGATGTCCCCGGCCATCTTTTCAGGAACAGTTCGGCGAGCGAAAAGTCTGTGATCGCATACCGCTGTTGATCGGCATAAGTGCCGTGCGGCAGGAGAACGATGGCGAGATTTGGATAAAACGAGCGGAGTTTCAAACAAACATGTACGTAATGCTCAACCAGTTCCCTGGGAGGGAACGAGCCGAAAGCTACGCAGAACATGTCGTTCAGATTAATCCCGACCACTAGCTTTCCATCCTTACGCGCCTGTTGGACAAATGCGCGCGCCTTTTGCACCAGCGGCGCCTCTGAATCGGCTTCAAGCAGAAACGCGATGTCCGCGGACAATTTCGCGCGGTTTCCAATCCATTTTGCCAGTCGCTCATATGAAACCGCATCGCGACAGTAAAGGGCGACGCGGGAATCGAGGCGTTGAAATTCACGCATGATTTCCGGCGCGGGAGATTCGCACACGCTAAAACTGCATATCGTCGTCCGCAGTCCAGCCGCAGCGCCCAGATTCGCCAGCCTCAGCCGCCCGCGCGCGACAAAAACGCCGTGGCTGCCATCCACAATGTCCGCTCCCCAGATGTAAAAGTGGGAGAAACCCCGCGCCACCCGGACGAACTCAATAAAATCCAGCCCTGTCGGATTATGATGGATCGGGAGCATGACCGTGTCAGCTCCGGGAACATTCCAAAGTTTATCCGGCGCAAAAGAGACAATCGATACACGTTGAAATTGCTCCTGCTTTAACACCCGCGCCGTAGCCCAAAACACGGCCTCGTCGCCGAGATTTCCAGGGTCGGCCGTTGTTAACACGAGCGCGCTTCGGCCGCCTTTGTCCGCTCGCGCCTGCCGCGCCACCCAACGCGCGTAGCAAAAGGCAACCGCGAGCAACGGACGACGTAAAAATTTGTTTGCCCTCCGGCGCAGTTGAAAGGACAGCCACCGCGTGCCTCTCGCCATCAAATTTCTTTTATCTTTCACAATCGTTACAGGCGTGCTGAAAACACAGGCCAAATCAGGAAAATTTAACGGGCTCGCTGGCGGATTTTCGTTTCCGCAATGCTCGAATTAAGACGCTCGAGAACTGCGGCGTGAACTCTCTCAACAGAAATGCTTTCCACCGCTTTTTTCACGTAAGTCCGCCGGTAAAGGACTTGATTCACCATCGGACTCACGACTTTTGTAAGACGCCCATAATCATAAATCTCCTGGGGCGGCGTGCAGGTGAAAATTGCCGTGACCGTCCGGCCCAATGCGAGCGCCAGGTGCATCGCGAGAGTATCGCCGCAAACCAGATGTTCGCAGCGCGCAATGTCATCCATATAGTCGGCAAGGGTTGGACAATGCGCCAGAAATTGAATTTTGTATCCGTCATAACGAAGCTTTTCTGCCAACTCGTCATATCCATGCCATTTCTTGGTCGGCCATCTCTCGCCGGCCCGCTTCTCAATGCCCACCACACCAGGTATCGCAGTAATTGCGCTGTCGCGAATCCAGTATTCCTCGCCGCGAAAGCTCTCGCCTAACATCGCAAAAAGAATTTCCTGATACGTTTTGGTGTTCCGGCGTTTGGCCTCGTCAGCCCAACCGCGGCCTTGTTTGGAGAGCAGCCCCATTCCAAACCATGGCTCGCTGGATTCCGTGTAAGTCACCCGCCCTTTCTCGACAAACGCTCCAACCAGACGGCGACGGCGTGTGTTCGATGCCAGTGTCGCGCCCCGAAGGTCATCGTCCAAGGAGAGAACGAGGTCAAATTGCTGACCTTGAATAGCGTTTTGCGCTTCGTCGATCAGCAATATTCTGCTCAAATTAGGAGCCGATTCAGGCAACAAACTGCCGTTCGGAAACTCCGTCACCCACCAAATTTCGCCGGGCAACGTTCGCAACAACGGCGTCGTCCGGACTACGTCTCCAGCCGCGCTGCATTTAATGATGAGGATTTTCATGAAGACACACCAGGCGTTTTGCGAAGCACCAAACAGGCGAGGTAAGGCTTCTTGCAATATTCTAAAGGCTTTGGACCGGACAAGAAAATGCGGGCCAAAAGGGGATAGAAAAGACCGAATGTCAATCTCTGGCCTCGGGTTTTGCCGATGTAATTGGCCAGGTGCCTATGCGGGTCGGGCGAGAAGAATCGCTCCTCGATAAAGTTAAGGCTTACCAACTGAAGGCCTGATGCTGCCGCCAGATTTTGCTTCAGCAAATCCAGGTCATAAAACCGCTGATAAAAAATCGGCTCTCCCTCTGTGCTGACGCGCTCATAGACCCTGCCGGTCCGATGTTCGGCGAAATAAACGCGCGCGAAAGGCACTGTTAACAAGGCCACTCCGCCCGGCGTCAGCACGCGGCCCAGCTCCTGTGCTGCGGGAACTTCCCCATCTTTTTCCGGCGCGATATGTTCAAAGACAGAGACCGACGTGACCAGATCGAATTGTTCATTATCGAAGGGAAGTCTTCGCGCATCCGCAACCGTGGGAGTGAGGTTGGACAAGTTCAGGTGAGTTTTGGCCTTGGTCGTCCATAACACCTCGCCTTCCACGATATCGATCGAATCCAGACGTGTTTCGGGATGCGTGTACGCGACGGTTACTGGAAGCAGCTTCGGACTGCTGATGTCAAGGATTGCCCCTGGGCAAGGCTTGTGGCGAGCGATATTCTCAAAAACAAAGGCGAACTCGCGCTGGCGCGTATAGCTGATGGGAGTGAGCCATGTGATGAGATAACTGGGGTGTCGGATGATACTCAGACATCGTCGCAAAATCGTTCGCCGGCTGGCCCAGTCTTTGACCGCTAATCGAACGCCTAATCTCCACGCCTCCCACACGCCGATCGCGCACGGCGCTTTAATTTCGGATTTTCGATTTCGGATTGCGAATTTGTCGTTCATCACGCGCCTGTGCATTTGACTTTCGGACTGCTTGGACGCGTCCGTGCTTTGGTGACGCAACTTAGTTAGTAAGTTGCGATTCTCTAGACCCCATTTCATAAACAAATCGAGGCGACTTGGTAGGGCGCGACCGCCGGGCGCGCCGAAGAGGACTCCCACCGGCGAGCGCCACATTGAAAGCAGCGATATCTCGCCGCATGCTGTAGGGGAGGCTGTCAGCTTCTCCTACAATTTTATGAAGGCTCACCGTTCCGCGGCGTATTCTGGGAAGAGCGAGAAGATTAAACGATCTCTTTCCCGGATTTCGGCCATTAGATCCGCGTCGTAGTAATCCCTCCAATGCCTTTTGCGTATGGCCGCCCCTATGGGCAAAATGGGTTTTTCAATCTCTACAAAACGCAGGACGCGCTTCCTCGACATGAACTGGGAAAGGTATTCCGATAAATCGCGATTTAACGTTTCCGTGTGCAGGAAAGTCACCGGGTACATTTCGCCAGCAATACAATCCTTCGATTCTAAATTAGCCACCGATTGAAGAATCTCGTTTGGTCTCCGAAAGTAAAAGTTGATGAAGAAAGTCGTAAAGCGGCCAATTGTGGGATCGACAGCAGTCACGCCGCGATTGAACAAATTGATCCTTTCACTGGTTTCCAATTGTTGAACAAATTCCCTGAACGAAAGATTGGGGAAGTGTGGATTTTCGAGTATACCCGGATAGAGTTCGGGATATTTCCGCCACGACTGAAATTCGTAGGACGAGACATACCAGTCGAACGGATTTCTGATACCACCCAAAATTGGCAAAGATTGGTATTTAGGGGGAATGTCATCGCAGCGCCCGTGTTTCTCACCAATCGTGTCAACCCAGGGCGCAAGTGATAGTTTGCGGAGAAGACGAGTTCGCAAATGGAAGCATTTATCCTTCAGCGTAAAACTTGCCTCGTTGGATCTGTATCGGTATCGGTAACCAAGATAGACCTTTCGGAGCATTTCTTTCACGAAAGTGCCGCCCGTCTTGGGCATGTGGATAAATACAAAATCCTTGGTCAAAACCATAATTACTCGGCTTGGCTTAAGCCTCGAGCGCTGATTTCATAGTCAACCAATCTTCCGCGCGGCATTCGAGTTCGAGCGATAGATACGTTGCCTCCGATTTCATTCTCTACGGACTAAAAACGCTCTGCGTACCACGTTTGTCGGATTGCTTTGCCAACCCTCCATAACACTCTCTGTGCGCTTAGCCAATTCACAAGTGGGCGGAACCGTGCTTTGCCGCGGGACGTGACCAGACAGTCTCGAATCGCTTTCGCGATATCCTCTCTGCCACTTTGTGAGGCGAACTCGACGATTTGCTCGAAGTACATGTAATCATAGCTCTCATTAACAAACAAACGTTTGAGTTCGCCAAGATTCAATCTTTTGGAATCAAACACGTCGAAAGCTGACAATTTTCCAGCAGCCTCAAGCGTCAGCATTGTTTGGTAGCACTTCGGACAGCGGCCGCAGTTATATTCATCTCGATTAGCCCAGCAAACATGAAGGGAATGCTGGACGGCTGGTGAACCAGCTATAAAAGCGGTCTTTTCCGTTCTGCTGAACCCTGCGCCATCGGGGCTGATCCGGGTTTCGCTGGTGGAGAGAAGCGGGACCGTCAGTGGGTGACAGCCCCAACTCAAGAATTCGTCATAGGTGAGGTCAGAGGCGATTAGCACGCGGCTATACACGCTTTCAAACAAAAGACCGACGGCCGCCAGCGCACAGCCTTGGTAGAAGCAACCCCAGTCTCGCTTTCGAAATCGTATTCGCCTCTTGTCCGGCGGGGATCCTGAATCCTCCAAGCATTCCCGCAGGTTGGTGGCAATGACCACCAAATGCTTTCCCAGCCGCTCACTGGCGCTCCGCAATCGCGTGTGCAGGCCACGAAAAGATGCGGCATTGCTCAGCGGAATGTCGAAGCCCCAGACATAGAGAAGATCGCTGACCGGACTGCTCGATACGACGCTTCCAACATCGTGACGCAACACCGTGAAGAAGGAGTCAACGCCTCCGGAAAACAGTGCGGACGTCTTCCTCGGCGCGGAACACGCGGTCGGCCGTTCGGCAATCAATTCAGCTTCGATCCTGACCGGACTTCTTCGCGGATACCAACGATGCCACACGTGCATCAGTTCTAAGGCATTCTCAAGTAGTGTTGCGTCTACGGGTCGGCACAAGCGAGCTCGCCGACAAGCCGTACCCGATCAGGCTGTGGCGCAGCAGTAATGTCGATTGACCGAAGGTGCACAGTCAGTTCACCCTCTGCTCTGCCGCAATTGGATGCAAAATGTGCCATTTATGCGGCGCCAGGACGCGAGCCGCCCAGAACCGGGGCGGATGCCCCGTACGGTAGAAATCTCCGTCCGTGACTTCGAGCACGGCAGCCCCCTCCACTACGTCGATCACGTTTTTGAAACTATCCTTGGCGGCGACGCTTAACCGGTAGCTGCCTGGCATCAGTGGGAAACGTTCGAATTCGCAAACTACCGCGCCACTCGCCGCAATTGCGCCGTTCAAGGGACTACTGCTCCGGCTGTCGCACGTCAGGACGCAAACCCCATTTAAATCATGGAACGAACAAACAAACGATGGCCGCGCAACTTTCTCGCGCCACTCGAACTCGAACACGATGGATACTTTGTCCCCGGTTGCCACAGTCTCGGTTTCGACGGCGTCGTTTACCAAGTAGCGTATCGCAGTAAAGCGAATCTCTCCCGAGCCTTGTCGATCTTTGCGTAAGGCAAGCTCCGTTTCGCTGACGGTGGAAAGGCTGTTCAAATACGCCTGGGTTACTTCGTCCGCGTTCCCAACCTGGATAATCTGCCCCCGATCCAGACAGACGCCTTTACGACAAAGAGTCCGAATGACAGCCATATTGTGGCTTACCAGCAGGACGGTGCTGGTTCCGGCAGAAGTCACGTCTCCCATTTT
>QHOD01000281.1 GCA_003218615.1 Verrucomicrobiota bacterium | reverse complement strand
TGCATCCGTAAACTTGCACACTCATGACGTAATTTACCTCGTCTCGCGAAATTTTGTAGGGCGTTTGGATCTGCTTTTATTTTTTTCTGTGACCGAGCATCTCGGCTTTGAACGTACGCGAATCGACTCGTGTGAGGCGTTTTTCCATCGCTGTGGTAAGCAGCGGGATATGGGGAATTTCGCAGAGATGTTCGGC
The DNA here is from genome assembly GCA_003218615.1 of Verrucomicrobiota bacterium. GTDB lineage: Bacteria > Verrucomicrobiota > Verrucomicrobiia > Chthoniobacterales > UBA10450 > Udaeobacter. The sequence goes on along the minus strand of QHOD01000281.1, from coordinate 1,720 downwards.
GATGAACCAGATCGGTTTTTCCGTCGTCATCCAGTTTTGACGATCAAATCGAGCGAGATTCACCGGGCGCGAATATCGCCGCAGGGTGCGCTCGCCGCGCAGATTGAAGTAGATGTTGAAGTAACTCATGGCCAGTTCCCGCAGACTGCGATAAACCGGCTCCCGATACCGGCAGCCGGCGAAATTCGATTTCGCCACCGCGCCCCAGTGTCCGCGCAGCTTGAAAATGGCGATAACATGATCGGTGTCCTGCTCTGCTTCCAAATCGAAAATGAGCGGTGGAAATCCGAGGACGCGGAGCGCTGCTGCAGCGAAAATCCCGCCTTCGAGACAAGATGCAGTTCGATCGCGCAAAACCTTCTGCGGCGATCGGGCCGTGAAGCTAAGATTGTAGGGTAAATCGTCGAGAGACCGCTGGACGCCAGCCGGCGTCTTGAGCGCGCGCAACCTGCGCAACTCCGAACGCGTGAATCCAAAAGTGTCACTGCCTAGCACAAGGGAAGCTCCAACATCCAAGCTCCAAGCTCCAGAGAAACCTCAAGTCTCAATGTTCAAATTAATTCCCGCGCATTTACCGATTTGACGCCTGGAGCCTCTCTGGAACTTGGAGTTTGGGGATTTGAATTTTTCGCTCTTATTTTTGAGCGGGAACGCGCTTGAAGGCTCCTTCGCCGTGCGCGTTGAGATTTTCCACGAGCACGCTTGTCGCCTTGCCGTCGGGGCCGATGGTAAAGGTGATGCCGCTTGTGCCGACAGCGTTTTCGCCCGCCGTCTGATAAGCAAACGTATCGCGATCGTAGTGCTTCATGGCGAATGTAATTTTCTTCGGGCCTAGTACAATCGCGAGTCCATCTGCCTTCTCGATGATGGAGATGTCGCCAAAGAAATCATTGGCGTAGCTGCTAATGTACGCCTCGTTCTTTAACGGCGGCGTGTGCGTTGCCGGTGATTTGGAATAATCAAAGCCCAGCACGGTGCCGGTCGCTGCCGGATTCGAATATACCTGTTTAAAAAGCGTAAACCAATCCTGGGTGGGGTTGCCGTACAGCGCGATATCCAAAAACGTCGTCGCCAATGCTTCCGCCAGACCGATTGGATACGCGTTGGTGAGCACAGCGATGCCCAATTGCTCGTCGGGCACGAGATTCACATAAGTCGCCGCGCCCAAATCAAACGCGCCGGAGTGATTCAAGCGCAACCGACCCTGCTGATCGTAGCTGACGTTCCAACCCAGGCCGTAGAAAGTCGGCAGCCGCGTGAAAGGATTAAAGCCCGTGAGCATATGCGGGTGATGTGTCTCCTCCAGCGCCTTCTCATCTACAATTTGTTTTCCGTCCAATTTTCCATTCGCGAGCTGCAAACGCATCCATCTGGCCACATCATTCACCGACGAACTCACGCCGCCTGATGGCGATTGCGCGTCGGGATCGCGTTTGAACTTTTGCACCCACTTGCCATCCACCAGCACGTGCCCCAATGCTTTGTTTGGGCGCACCACAAAATCGGCATAACGCGAACTGGTCGAAGTCATCCCGAGCGGCTTGTACAATTTTTGTTCGGACGCGTCTTCCCATCCCATTCCGTACGCTTTCGCCGCCGCCAGCGCGGCTTCGGTCAGCCCAAAGTTCGTGTAGGCGTAATGCGACCGAAAACTGCTCGCCGGATGCTGATAGCGCAGGCGATGTAAAATCTCCGCGCGCGAAAACCCTATATCTTCGAG
>QHOD01000046.1 GCA_003218615.1 Verrucomicrobiota bacterium | reverse complement strand
GATTACCGCGAGGCACTCATGGAAGTGATCGAAGAAAAAGTAGAAGCCGGCGGAAAGGAAATCGCAGAGAAGCCAAAGAAAGCGCCCAAGCCAACCAAAGTGATCGATCTCGTTTCGGTCTTGCAAAGAAGCTTGGAGCAAACGGGCGCTGCGAAGAAAAAATCGGCAAAGAAATCTCGTGCCAGACACGCACATCCGGCGAAGAAGGCGGCGTAGTTGTGGCCCGAAAATAACCCGGCGCTCGCAGAGTGCCGCTTCAGAACAAGCGCGTGAATCTCTTGACATCAAAGATCGGCATCGTTCACGCTCAACCACATGAACTCGCTTAATCGATTTGCTGATCCGTTTTACTGCGCTACGCGGCTGATTGTCGGTTTGATGTTTGCCTCTCATGGCGGGCAATTAGTGCTGGGCATGTTCGGCGGGATGCCCGGTTCGGACAACATGATGATGCAGGTCGGCGGCTGGATTCAACTTGTCGGCGGCTTGCTTATTGCATTTGGATTACTGACGCGGTTGGCCGCATTCATCTCCAGCGGCGAGATGGCAGTAGCTTATTTCATGATTCACGTGGCTAACGCACCAACGCCGATGGCCAAATTTTTTCCGATTTCGAGCGCCGGACCGCAAGTATCGAACAAAGGCGAACTGGCTATCTTCTATTGCTGGTTCTTCTTGTTCGTCGTGTTTTATGGCGCTGGACGCTGGAGTATCGACGCGTGGATTAAGAAGGGAAAAACTGCCGCTGCCACGGCAACGACTTAGCTAAGATCAACATCTCCGTCATGAAACATCTTCTGTTCGCGATCGCTCTTGCTTGCGTCGCCCCATCAATTCGTGCGGAGGAATACAAGGATTTTGGTAAGGAACGTCTGAATAGTTCGCCGCGCCACGGCGAATGGGTCGATATCAAATCAGGCGACCGCACGATCAAAGCCTTCGTCGTTTATCCCGAGCGCAAAGACAAAGCGCCAGCCCTGCTGGTCATTCAGGAAATTTTTGGCCTGACTGATTGGCTGCGCAGCATGTGCGATGAGCTGGCCGAAAATGGTGTCATCGCGATTGCGCCCGATTTTCTCAATGGTCAAAAGTTTGAAGATGCCGATGGAGCGAGCAAAGCGACCTCGGCGGTGACGCAAGATCAAATCAAAGCGGTTCTCGATGCGACCGCCGATTATGCGCTCAAAATTCCGGCCTGCACCGGCACGCTCGCTGTCTGTGGATTTTGCCGGGGCGGGGGATGGGCGTTCGATTATGCGAGCACTAATCTGAAACTGAAAGCCGTCTATTCATTTTACGGAACGGCGCTCGATGATCCGGCGAAGATCGCGAAAATTCCCTGCCCGGTTTACGGATTCTACGGCGAGAACGATGAGCGGGTAAACGCCGGTATTCCCAAAGCGGAAGAACTAATGAAAGCCGCCGGGAAGAAATACGAGCCGGTCATTTACAAAGGCGCCGGTCACGGATTTATGCGCTCAGGCGAGCCAGCCAATCCGAACATGCGCGAAGGCGACAAAAAAGCGCGCGAGGACGCCTGGGCACGCTGGAAAGCATTACTGAAGCAGCTTTAAAAATTCGTAGGGACAGCGCGCTGCACAGACCGCCGACGCCGCAGCGCGGCGTCCCTACCTATTCCGTCGAAAATGATGCCGGCGAATTCGCCGGCCTTGTTCACCACTGGACTGCCGCTGTTGCCGCCGATTATGTCGGCGTCGGAAACAAAATTGAAATGCGTCGATAAATCCAGCGCGGATTTCTTGTCGATCCAGCGCTGCGGAATCTCGAAGGGCGGTTTGTTGTCATGCTCGGCGGAGCGTTGGTACAAACCGGCAAAGTCAGTGAATGCGGGAATCTGTTTTCCGTCCTGTTCATAGCCGCGCACGGTCCCGTAGGAAAGCCTGAGCGTGAAGGTTGCATCCGGATAGTTGCTCGTGCCTTCAATGGCAAAGCGCGCTTTCGCGATTTCCGAATACGCCTGCTTCTTGGTCTCTTCCTGCGCGTCGTAAATCTTTCGGGCATCTCTTGCCGGTCTATCAATAAGGCGCGCCAGATCAATCATAGGATCATGCGAGGCCTGCAACGCAGCCGCTTCTTTTCCATAAAGATCTTTGCGCGCCGCCAAGTCTTTCAGTTTCGTACCGGAGACCAGCTCAACGGCGCGCGCATGCGGAGATTTGCCCGCGAGCACTTTCTGAACGAGCGGATTGTCGGCGCCAAATTGGGAAGCGAAATCCGTCAAGGAATCGTTCAGTCGCAGTATTTCGTAGTCATCATAGATCGGTTCGGTCGAGAAAAGCTCGAGCTCGAGTGATTCGTGTGCGCTGTCGCGAAACGCTGGAATCCGTTCGCCGTTCGGTTTGGCGCGCTCATCGATTGTGCGCACGAGTAACCGCGCGTATTTGAAAAGGTTCCCGGAGAAAGCTCGCGGCCCGCGATAACCGACGGTGCTTGGCCGCTCTTGTTCGAGATAGTTGTAAAGCGGCGCGTTTTTCGCGATCTCAGCTTCGGCACGTTTGATTCGATCGTATGCGGCGGTCGTCGATTTCAGCTTGGGATCGCGCCCAATTGCGTCACGCAATTTCTGCTCGCGCGCCCTGAGTGCGGACCAAGTTTGTGGATCCAGCAGCCCGGCGAGATAACCGTCGTAACGTTTTCGATTGTTTTGGTCGCCGAAAAGATCGTCACGCGCCTTCCGTGCATTCTCAAAAGAGCGCGCGCTGTAAGCCAGCTCCAGCACTTCGCGCCGGTTAAACATTCGCAAGAGATAAGGCAGCCACCGATCGCGCGTGTCGGCCAATTCATCCAGCGTGAGTTGCCGATCTGTTTTGCCCGGGCTTCCGCTCACAAATGTCAGTTCGCCGTCGCTCGGGCCGCGCGCATTCCATTTCAAGAAATTGTCGATCTTCGCTGGTTGACCATTCTCGTAAACGCGAAAAAAGCAGATATCGAGGTCGAAGCGCGGATATTCGAAATTGTCCGGGTCGCCGCCAAAAAAAGCCATCTGCTGTTCCGGTGCGAAAACCAGGCGGATGTCGTCGTAACGCTTGTACCGATAAAGATGGTAATCACCGCCCCGGTATAACGTAACGACATCGGAGCGAAGTCCGGTCTTGTCTTTGCTTTCTTTTTCAATCGCGGCGATGGCCGAGTTGCGCGCACTGGAAGCTTGATCGCTCGTCATGCCCGGTTTCACCGCGCCATTTACTCGCGCGGTGACGTCTTCCATGGACATGAGCACGTTCAGCTCGAGATCGGTTGATTTAATTTCTTCCGTCTGCGTCCTGGCGTAGAAGCCGTCCCGCAGATAATTGTGCTCCTGGCTGCTGATTTTCTGCAATGTGTCGGCGCCGACGTGATGATTCGTGATCACCAATCCATTCTCGGAAACGAAAGATCCGCTGCCGCCGGAATTGAAGCGGACGCTCGCTTTTTGCAGGTGCTCGAGCCACTGCGGCGTTGGCTCGAAATTGTATTTTTCTTTGAGTTGCTTGAGCGGCGGCGCATTAAAGAGCCACATCCCCTCATCGGCCGCTGCTGCCACGGGGAAGCCAATGAGACAGCCGATGGCGATTGAAGCCAGTTTTCCAAAATTCGAAAAAGCGATAAGCATCGGCCAGCATAAGATGCCCATGAGAGCGCGACAACTGTTCCGCGATTGGTTATAGAGTGTAGCGATGTTTCGAACCAGACGGCGAAAAATCGAGCAGCTCGATTTCATTCTGGCAGGAGCGCAAAAATCCGGGACAACGGCGCTGCATTATTTTCTCGCGACACATCCCAAGATCACGATGGGCGACCAGCAGGAAATGCATTTCTTCGACGACGACGCGATGTTCGCGGGCCCGGTTGATTACGAACAGTTACACAAGCATTATCCGCAGCTTGCTCCATCGATCATCGCCGGCGACTGCACGCCAAGTTACATTTACTACGAGCCAGCGGCGGAGCGAATTTGGCAATACAATCCGAAAATCAAATTGATCGTTCTCTTGCGCAATCCGGTCGAGCGCGCCTTCGCCCATTGGAACATGCAAAGATTCAAGGGCCGCGAGCCGTTGGATTTCTTTGATGCCGTGAGAGAAGAACAAACGCGCATCGCCGGCGCGCCGCCAGCTGAAGTGCGTCGTTTTGCTTATGTCGATCGAGGGTTCTATGCCCGGCAACTCGAACGTCTCTTCAGACTCTTCCCGCGCGAGCAAGTGAAGGTCGTGAAGTTTGAAGATTTCAAGGACAAACAGCGCGAAACGCTTGTTTCGATCTTCTCGTTTCTCGGTCTCGAGCCGATGCGTTCAGTGCGTAGCAAAGACAGAAATGTTGTGCCATACGAGCGCACCATGAATTGGGAGGAGCGGATTTGCGTCTACAACCTATTCGCGGAGGACATCGCAAAGCTCGAACAACTGCTCGGGTGGGATTGCTTGGATTGGAAGTTGTAATTGGTAGGGGACAGGGCCGCGTCTCTACCTTTTCGTTTGCTTGAATCGCGGGCGCTTCCCGGGTTCCGCCGCGAGCAATGCTTTCGAGCGAAAGATGCGTGCACCTTTCGCGAGAAAACACGCGCGGAGTGCCGGCGTAAAAAACGAGCTGCCATCACGCCGCGGATTGAAGTCGAGAAGCAAACGACCGTTCGGCTTTAAGAACTTGGTCTGGATATCGTTGATGAAAAATTCCCAATCGGCAGGCGTCCATTCGTTCCATTCCCCGCTTGGCGCACGATTGAGCCGATGAAAACAAACGCGATGCGCAGTGATGAGATCGAATTTTTCCCCGAGATCAGGCAGTGGAACGCGCGGATGAATGCGCGCGATCGTGCGCCGCACGTTCAGCAGCGCAGTTGTGCCGCGAAACAGCGGTTCTTCGTCGGTATCGACGCCGATTCCTTCGTGGCCGAAAAAACGGCAGACGTAGAGGAAATATCCCGCGCCGCAGCCGAGATCGAGGATGCGAAGAGGCGGAGTGCGATCGAGCCAAAGATCTTGCGCGTGTGCGACGTGAACGCCGATCCAGTGAGCTGCGTCTTCATACATGTTGATCCTTCGCGCATTGGGCCGGTAGGGATAATCCTCGCGCAGCCTCTCTAATTTGACCCGATCAATCGTTGCCAGAATTCGCCGAGAACTCACTGGATGAGTCCAGCGCGCGGCGTGCTCGCGAAAACTCTCAAAGATTTCGGGCGAAAACAGTTTCTGGATTTTGCGCGAAAGTCGCACCCTGAAACGATGCAACTAACTGCGTGCCAGACAAGCTTGTGTTCAGAGATGGAGGTCAACCCGGATCAGGCCGGTCGAGCCCTCCCGGGTCATGAAGCCGCTTCCCCAACCGTTGCCTGGATAAAAATATTGTTCGTAACGCCAGAGCATTTCCAGCGTCTCCCCGGAGGCTTTTTTCCAACGGAGCTGATAATACATGTGCCGTTTCCATGACGGCGACTGTCCAGTCATGAAATTCAAATCGAATGGCGTTGGCCAACTGAGAACACTTCGCCGAATGGCGAGAGATGCGTTGTCGCCAGCAGGCGGCACAGTCGCGAGGCGAACTTCGGCATTCTCCGGTGTGGATGTTGATACAACGGGGCCGAAAGCGAAGACCTTCCCTCCGCTGGCCAAGGCGAATTGGTCATTTTTTGTCGAGCCGATGCTCGGAGAGATCTTCGGAGTCGGGTCATTCAGACTCAACCCAACGCCGTTCACAATAAAGATGCCACCAGTTCCATTGCCTTCGTAAGCGATGAAGTTGATCGCCGCAGAAATTGTTTCAATTGTCCCGAACCGATCGATAAACAATGAGAGCTGACGCCCGCCAAATATCCATGTTGCCAATACTGCGGCGATGCCTGCGACAAGAACCGCAAACGTGATTAAGATTCTTCGCATTTTACAAGTCAGCTTAACGGCCGATTCGCCGCTAGATGGATGCGGCAAACAGGTTCGTGGCTATAACTACGCTTTCTTCTGCCAAATGGGAATCGAAAGCGAACGCTCGCGCTGCGATAAATCCTGGCTATAGGCCAATGTAATGACCACGCCGGCAGAGCACGTCGATAAACCAGAACCGCGCTGGCAGGTGGTTCTCGCGTTGTTTGCCATCGGTGGAATTTACCTGGCCTTGCCGCCGTGGTTCACGGTGGGTCCCACCTGGCTGCTGCCAGGTTTAATTGCAGTGCTGTTGGTCCCAACAGTCATGACCCATCGCATGGGTCGTCATTCCTTGAATCACGCGTTGGGCATTGCGATTAACGCAATCATCACACTCGCTCTCATTGGGTCAGTCGTGTTGCTGGTCAGGACGCTACCCGCTCACAAGCAGGCGCCGCTTTCTCTTTTGTTTTCCGGCGCGGAACTCTGGCTCGCAAACGTCCTCGTGTTTGCGCTTTGGTATTGGCGACTCGATGGCGGCGGTCCGAATGTGCGTGAGAAACGCCGCGAATTTGGCAGTTGCAGTTTTGTCTTCCCGCAGATGCAGATAGAAAAAATCGAGCGTGGACGATTCGGCGTGGAACGGTGGCGTCCGGGTTTCGTCGATTATCTCTTTATTGCCTTCACGCAGAGTTCGACCTTCGGCCCGACAGACGCGCCACTGCTGGCTCGCTGGGTAAAAGTTCTAGCGATGTGCCAAATCTTTATTTCATTGAGCATTGTCGTATTGCTCATCTCACGCGCTGTAGGCATCTTGTGATGCTTCGTGCGGGCGATTGAGGTCAATCGCCCCGGTAGTGTATCCGTTTGGATGGGGCGAGGACTTGGTAGGGGCGGCTAGTAATCGCTCAGAAATACGCAGCTCTCTAACTTAGCTCGCTGGCGGCCTGCCCGAGACTAACGAATCTTATCGATGCCCGGTGGGACATACGTGTCGTCAGCGACGGTACTGCTCGGGACCACGCCGTAAACACGAAGCATGATGTTGAACGGGCGGCGCGATATCGGGAGCCAGTTGGCCGGCGGTACGCCGTCGGGGAGCGTCCTGGTCATGTAAATCGAGAGCGAGCCGTCCGTATTAGTCTGCAACCCCGGCGTATAGCTGGCGACGACGTACTTGTTCGCCGGGTTGTCGATCAGCTCGATCGAATCCGGGGTGTACGCAGTGACGGACCAGAAGCGCGACGCCTCGGGCTGCCCCCCGTTAGGAAACGTCAGGACATAGCCATGCGGGCTGCTCCCGTCGAGCGGGAAGCCTCGGCCGTCCCTAAATGTATGGTAGTACGCCGCGGTGCTAATTCCGTTGCCGTACTGGATGAACTCCGTTATCGACGCTCGATCGATGACATGGTCACCCCATGCACCGATATTGGTGAAGTGAATCCAGTTTGTCGTGCCTGTATGGGTGAGATAATTCTCCAGGATCAAGTCGTGGGCTGCCTGCGCGCCCGCGATGAACTCGTTTTTCTTCGCGTTACCGTTGAAATTATTCCCATCGCCAAACAGACTGTCGAAATGGTCCGATAACGCCTGTTCGGCCGGCGACAGGGGTGGGGTGTTGGGAGCCGCGACCGCCGTTTGGAGCTGCTTGAGGAATGTGATCGGGTCTTTCGCGATCAATGCGTCGGCCGCCGTCTTGAACGGTGCAGCGGTCGCGATTTCCGGAACGATTAAAGCGGTGCCTCCCGCCGGGACTCCAGCGGGGCAGGGCTGATTCAGATAGGCGCAGAGCGGCTGAGTAAACAGTCCCGCGCGGAACTGGCTGGCTTGTGCGATCTGATCCTCGCCACTTGGGGAGAACTTGTCGGCCCGGAAGATCAATTCCGAGAAGTCGAGAGGCATTGCGATGGGGGTGACCCCGGCGGGAAGCACCCCTGCAAATCCGGGTCCGGTGAGCGCATAAGTTGTCGCCGGCAGCGAGGTTCCCGGTGGTTGCGATGGGATGCCCGACTCGAAAATATCGCCGAAGGGGTCCAGCGTGAGCACGGAGTACGCGGCAGTCGTCGCCGGGACCTTTAGGATCATCGGCTGGGCCATCAGGTCGAGGAAGCTGCTGCCGTAGAGCGTGTCGTCGTTGATCGCGACCACAATATGGTAGATGGGAGAAATCCGATCAGGTCCGGCTATGCGGTTGGTATTGGCGATCTTCGACTGATAGTATGTAAACCACAGCGGGTAGAATTGCACTACGTAGGCTGCCGTCGTCGTAAAGGCGTCCCTCTGCGAGATAGCCTGCTTCGCGTGAATGTCCTGCGCGTTGGCAAGCGACTGGCTCCCGAGGCCGGCAGCAGTAAGGCCGCTCAGCAGGCACAGTTGAAGCCGAGCCACGAACGCCGAAAAGTTTTTGTTTTTCTTGATGAGGCCGTTGCTAATACAATCGACTGGCTAAACACAAGCAAAAACTCATTTTCATTTCATTGAGCATTGTCGTATTGCTCATCTCGCGCGCTGTGGGGATCCTGTAATTCTTCTTCGTATCGACGCGGCGGAATCGCCGACTACGCTCATCTCCCAATCAAAATTAGGATGCCGGCAACAATTGCAAGAATCGCCGGCACAATACCAAGACTGAGCCCGACCAGACCAACTAGACCGACGCAGATGAGATAAATAGCCAGCAGGAGCATTCCGAGATTTTTCGTGATAGTCATGACATCGTTCTGAGGCAGTCCGATTGCGTTTGCACGCTCAAAATGACGGTGCATAAATTGATCCGGCCCGTTTGAAATAAATAATGGGGCGGCATGGAACATTACAAAATCATCTTCTTCCGGAACTTTTTCTTGCGGGCATTTATCATCGGGGTTGCGTTTGCCCTGTTCTATTTCATCGCCACGTGCATGTTTTGGAATACCGGTGTCTCTTGGGCGACGCACTTCTTTAAAATCGACGAGCGAGAGTTCGGGAGATTGGTCTTGCTGTTTTTCATCGAACTGCGCGTCGTTCTGGTCTTTCTGTTCCTTGTACCGGCACTGGCTCTGCATTGGGTGTCGAGAAAGCAGAATAACTAAACCGCGGCAAGGTCGCGAGCAGCCGTCTCAGCGACTCGCGAGGGCACGAGAATCGCATCGCGCATGCCGTGCAAAAATTTCTTGTCCGCAGGAGCAATCGTGGCGAGCGCACCGCGTAATCTCACGCCATCGGCTTCGACAAAATAGTACGGACAAAGGCGAACACGTCCCTTCATTGTTTTTACTTCGCCCGAATTATCGTCCCAATACTCGTGTTCGAACAGCCGGCCTTTGTGAAAGCGCTGTATAATCGTGGGCGACGACTCAAAGGTTGTGAGCGCATGGTCAATCCTGCGCTCCCATTCCGCGTGGGGAAGATCGGCGCCGAGCGCGATCCCGCGGCTGCCCCAACCAAGCGGCGAGAAGCCGCTTACCTTCAAAAGAAGATCGCGCTCTTTCTGGCTGAATTTGGCAGCTTCGCGCCAATCGTGAATTTCCAGACGCGGAATGACCGCATGCTGCGGCAGCGGCGTCGGATCGAGTAGCCAGGAATACGGAATAGCTTCCTGCAGTTTGGTGAAATATTTGTCACCCAGCTCGCGTCGCCAGAATTCGCGAAGGGGATGCATCCAAAAAAGCGCGAACCACATTTTCTCTTCGAGATACGGTTTGATCGGCGGCGTGATGGTGATGCGGCCGTCCGCATTCGCGCGCAGCGTATTTTCGATTTTTGGAATGTTCGGCAGATCAAATAATTCGAAGAACCGATAGACAGCGCGCCCATTTTGCGGCTCGTAATTTTCTGCTTCAAGCACGCGCCAATTGAATTCACTATGTCGATCTTTCAAGCGCGCCGCGATCCATTTCATCTCCGGCCGATAGGTTCCGGCTTCCCGTGAAATGACGATATCGCCGCCCTCAGGCAGCACGGCGCGAAATCCTTCCAGCATTCCATCGGCGGCGCCGATGATGTCGTTATCGAAGGCCGAATACGTTTGGTTCAGCCACGCAGTTAGCCCGATCCCCCCAGGCACTGAATCGATTTCTGCGATGATGTAACCGTTCTCGGTGAGAATGAGATCCGGCCGAATGACTCGCGGTAGATCATCGCGAATTTCCTTGCGACGCGAGAACTCGATCAGCTCTTTTGGTTTCCCGGCATCGAGATAACGCGCGATCCATTCCGGTTGTTTCCCCTTTACGCTCAGTTGATAGAGCTGATTGCAGGCGCGCTGGAAAACAAAGAGCCGATGTCCGAGTTGTTCGAGCTCCGCGACAAATTTTTTCTCGATTGGAAAAGCGTCCGGCGAAATCAGCCAATCCTTTTCCGCGAAGAGGCCCTCCTTCGGAAAGGCGTTGCGAATAACGTCTAATCTGCTCTCGGCGACGGCAACCATGTCGATCTTGGTAACGTCCAACGCTCAACGCCCAACGTCCAACGCCCAATGCAAATTTCCGAATTAGACATTCGATGTTGGATGTTCAGCGTTCGGCGTTTGCTGCTTTATCTTCCGGCGGCCATGCGTTTGAGCGCGAGCTTCACCAACTCTTCCGCTGGTTTCGCTTCGCCTTTCTCCTGCAGTTCGCGCACCGCCTTGTGGGCGTCGATTTGTTTGTAACCTAGCGCTATCAACGCGAGCACGGCTTCGTTCGCCTGCTCCTCTTCGGGCGTGGGCGCGTGCATTGCGCTTGCCGCTTCCCAAGCCGCTGCCACACCGAGTTTATCTTTTAATTCCAGAATAATTCGCTCCGCCGTCTTTTTCCCAAGACCGCTGATTTTCGAGAGCGATGCGACATCAGAGTTCACGACCGCGGCTTTGAAATTATTAACGCTCATCCCGCTCAACACCGCGAGCGCCAGTTTTGGACCAATGCCGCTCACATTATTGACGAGCAATCGAAAAAGATCGCGCTCAGGCGCAGTCATGAATCCATATAAAACGTGCGCGTCTTCGCGGACGGCAAGATGGGTGAGAATACGAATCGGCTGGCCGACTGCCGGGAGTTTGTCGTAGCTGGACAGCGGGATAAAAACTTCGTAGCCAACGCCGTTAACATCGACCGTCGCCTGCGTGGGCAAGGCGCTGACCAATTTGCCATCAAGAAAGCTGATCATGTGATCCTTACAACGTTACATTGTTAAATGGTTGAATCGTCAAATACCGTCATTCCGGTTTCAAAAAGAGCGTAAGATCAACATGCTTGCCCTTGGCGATGTTGAAGCCGCGCATCGAGAAAAATTTCCAGCCAGCAGGATGGTTCGCGAAAAGCGTCCCGGCAAGAGGAGTCGGGACAATTACGAAGCGCGGCCCGGGTTCCTGCATGAACTCCGCGGCGCGGCGTTTGTTCAGCGGCAGGGGAAAGCCGTTTACCCGGCCGCGAAAATACCAGACAAGACTCGGTTCTTTAAACTGGACCGAGCCGAACTGCATGCTCGGTTGCAAGTATGACCGCGATTCCCGGTAAAGTTGATACGCCGGGAAAAATCGGGCCACGAGAGGCGGGACCACAAGAGCGATGGCAATCCATACGCAGGCAGTAGTAACGGCGATCCCCGTGAACAAGGAGCGCTGGTTTGCAAGTTGCGCCGGCGCTTGGGAAAAGGCCGCTCCCCGCCAATGGCGTGCGAGCAAGAGCGCGAGCAACGGAAACGCCGGAAGCGTGTAATGGGGCAGCTTGGTCTTGATAAGCGTGAAGATGATGAAAATGATCGCGACCCCTGCGATAAGATAATTGTCGATCTCGTCCCGGCGACGCCACAATCTGGCCGTTAACCAAGGAACCTTAATCGACCACGGGAAAAAGCTGATAAAGAGCGTCACGAAATAAAACGGCAGGAGCAAAAGATACATCCCAAATGAACTCGCGCCGTGACCTTCCATCGCGGCAAACGAGCGCCCGATGACGTGCCGGCCAATTCCGATAACGAAAAATTGTCCGTGCGTTCGAATTAGAGCCGGAATTCCCCAGAGCGCGACAATTGCAATCGTAAGAAGAAATCCCAGTAGAAAATGGAATCGCTGGTTCAGTTTTGGTCGGGGAAGAAAAACTGTCGTTGAGAAAATTGTGAGCAGAGGCACCCAGCCGATTGGTCCCTTCGCCAGAAAGGCAAAAGCGAGCGAAACGTAGAAAATGACCCGCCATGCGCTTTGCTGGTAAGGCGCGAGTGCTGGGCGCGCCGCTTTCGAGGAGGGACCGGCCCAAAGCTCATAACCAGCCCAGTGCCCGATCGTCATAAACAAGATGAGCCACATGTCGGCTACCGCGGCTTTTGCATGGAGGAATGTCTGTAGGGAAAGCGTGAAAATAATCGCCGCCCACCAGCCGAGTTTGTCCCCGCCGATCCGCGACCCCCAAGCAAAGATCGACAATGCAGTCAAAGCGGCAGCCAGAGCCGATGGAAAACGCGCCGCGAAATCATTCTGACCAAAAAGGAAATAACTCGCGGTCTGCGCCCAGTAGGTGAGGGGAGGCTTATCGAGGCGAACCTGGTTGTTGAAGTGCGGAACGATGTAATCGCCGCGCTCGATCATCTCACGCGACGCTTCGGCAAAGCGCGGTTCGTCGCGGTCGATCAGCGGCAAACTCCATGTCCCAACTAAATGAAACACGGCAGCGCCGAAAAATAGTATCGCGTATTTGCCAGTCGCAGACTTCAATGCGGATTCAAAATAGCGTCCGGCAAATCTGACGGGAACTTATTTGTGAAACGCAGCACTGTTTTTTATTGGCTGATCGGCATCGTCATCACTGCCCTTGCAATCGCCCTAGCGTTTTACTGCGACGCTGCGGTGCGCGACTTCATCGTGCTGCATCAGAACCGGGCGCTGCGCAAGCTCATGCAGGCGGTGAGCCGATTTGGCGATTGGCCTGCGCACGCTTGTATCGGCCTGGTGCTTCTTGCTCTGGCATGGTGGTGTGGCGACAAAAAATGGACACGCATCTTTTTGTCGATGTTAATTGCCCTCGCCATTGCGGGCGTGGTCGGGCGCGGCATTAAAATCGCCACGGGCCGCGCCCGCCCTTCGGTAAAAACAGAAGAAATTTGGAGCGGGCCGCACTCCGGTTCAAAGTTTCATGCGTTTCCATCCGGTCACGTCGCGGCATCCACCGCGTTTTTCGCTGTCCTGTTTCTTGCGAACTGGCGGATCGGTGTCGCTTGTCTGCCAATCCCGCTTCTGATCGGCTTCTCCCGGATGTATGTTGCTGCGCATTATCTTTCCGACGTCGTCTGCGCAGCGGTTCTTGGAGTTCTCTCCGCCCTACTAGTCGCGCGCGTGCTGCTGCCGCAGAATGAACATCGAACGTCGATCTGGCGGAGGGGGTGAGATTCGAACTCACGAGGCCTTTCGGCCTTCCGGTTTTCAAGACCGGCGCAATCAACCGCTCTGCCACCCCTCCGACGAAGAGATGTGCGCCGGTCATTTTGCCATCGGTGCCCGGGTGAGCAAGCGTGATTGTGGATCGAGCAGCCCGCCGTTCGCCGCACCGAGATCACACTTTTTTCCAGTCGGAACAGTCCCAGCCGAGAAGTTTCTCGAGCCGATCGATATCACTCTTGTAAAGATCGACAAGATATTGCCTTTCACTGCCAGTCATCTTGCGCGCATAAGGCGTCGAACCGGTTTCGACGTTGTTTAGAGTTTGTAACGGCTCGATGCCGAGAAAATTGCAGACCGCATCGAGCGTCTGGCGTGGCTCGCCTCGAAAGTATTCAAACTTAATCACCTTGACCTGCTCGTGCGGAAAGTATTGGAACACTCTCTCAATTTGCTCCGCGTAAAAGCCCCGGTCCACATAGGAGAATTTGCGTAGTTGGAAAGGTGCTGTCTCTCGGGCGCGATTTTTTTCGTCCTGTACCGCCGCCAGGAAATCGAGACTCTCCAGAGCTCGATCTCGCTGCATGTTCCAGTGGGAGAACGCTCGATCCGCCGGATTCCGCAACAGAACCAAGAGCTTGATTTTACTGTTGTAATTCCAAATTCGTTCCATCGCGTTTCTCCAATAGATGTAAATCGGGGTGCAGGAGCCCAGCAGCGTCGATTTGCGTCTGCGGACGCAGCCCCTTTGCAGCGGCGTGTAATCAATCTCGTGTTGGGCGAACCGCTCTTCATCATCAAAAAAATGGCGGGCTGGCTGAATAATCCGATGCAACTCGTCTTTATGCGGCATCTTGATTTTCGGATGGCTCTCCAGGAAATCAGACAACGCAGTAGTGCCAGCCTTTTGCGCTCCGGCGATGATGAAATCCAACTTCGCAGTCGGTTGGCGCTTGAATTTGAAGAACACGGGGACTTGTCCGCTAAGCGGTTAGCACCTTCAAGAAGAGGACGCCCATGTCAAGGCATCGGGGGCGTACCGGTGGAATGCAGCTCGCGGTAAAAAACCAGAAAGAGCCGAACCCCGCAAAATATGCTCGACTGCGGTTTATGTTCATGTGAACTTAAACCGTGCGGAAAGCAGCAAGAACGAAGCTTGTACCGATCGTTGAGGAAACGCCGCCGCCCGCATCGGCCATCCATGGGCGAGGCGCCTCATGGAGCCCGGCCAACCGATTTGAAAAACTCCATGTCGATCTTACGGATGCCGATTTTGTCGATGTCGAGCTCACCGATGAGGAGCGTCCGCGCCCGAGAACACAATATTTTCGTGACGGAACCAAAACGATCATCACACGCAATAACAGCCCGGATGTTGGCTTTGAGACGAGCCTGAATCCATATCGCGGATGTGAGCACGGCTGCATTTATTGTTATGCCCGCCCGACGCACGAGTATCTTGGTTTTTCCGCCGGACTCGATTTCGAGAGCAAAATCATGGTGAAAGCCGGCGCAGCGGCTTTGTTGCGGGCGGAATTGGAATCGCCGGGTTGGGAGCCGCAGGTGCTTGTAATGAGTGGCGTGACAGATCCGTATCAGCCGATCGAGAGGAAATTACGTATCACCC
>QHOD01000045.1 GCA_003218615.1 Verrucomicrobiota bacterium | reverse complement strand
GTTTTGCCCCAGGGGTTCACAGTGTCGATGTTGATGTCGACCAGAGTTTTCTCCAGCGGATAAAGTGGATGTTCGGCATAAAATTTCGCGCCGAGCAATCCGGCCTCTTCGGCTGTCGTCGCCATAAACAAAATCGAGCGTTTCGGCGGCGGATTTAGTTTTGTAAACGCGGCCCCGAGCTGGATAACGGATGCGACGCCGGACGCGTTATCGATCGCGCCATTAAAAATCTGGTCACCCTGCAATTCGGGATGACGCCCGAGATGGTCCCAGTGCGCCGTGTAAATGACGTATTCGTCCCGCAGCTTTGCATCGCTTCCCTCAAGTTTGCCGATAACGTTATGCGATTTGAATGAGCGAAGCTGTTGTTTGATGTCGATGTTGGCTTGGGCGTTCAGGGTCACCGGCCGGAATTCTCTTGTGATCGCTGACTTCTTCAGCGCATCGAAATCCTGACCGCAATCGGCCAGCAATTTCTTGGCCACGTCGAGTGTGATCCACGAGCGTACCTCGACCGCGTCCATATTTTTGTTTGGTGAATCGATTTCGTAATTCTCCTTTGCCCAACTCGTCTTCACGACCGAGTAAGGATAGCCGGCCGGTCCGGTTTCGTGAATGATCACGGCAGCGGCGGCCCCTTTTTGCGCGGCGATTTCGTATTTGTAAGTCCAGCGCCCGTAATAGGTCATCGCTTTTCCCTTAAACATTTTGTCATCGAGCTTTGAGGAATCTTTTGGATCGGGAATCGGCGGATCGCCGATCAACATCAGGATCGTCTTGCCGCGTACATCGACATCTTTGTAGTCGTTCCACCCGTACTCCGGCGCGACGATGCCGTAGCCGACAAAGACCACGTCGGACTTGTCGGTCTTGACCTCTGGTTGGATACGCGCCGATGAGGCGACGAAATCATCGGGAAATTTCAACTCCGTTGTTTTATCGCCAATTGTAAACGACATTTTCGGATCGCTCTTAATTCCGGCCAGAGGAACTTCCTGCGTGTACGTCCCGTCCGGATTTCCCGGCTTGAGGCCAATTTGTTTGAACTGGTCAGCGATGTACTTGACCGATAGTTCTTCACCTTTGGTTCCCGGCGAACGTCCTTCGAATTCGTCAGATGCGAGAACTTTAATGTGCGCGAGCATTCCGTCCGGCGTGATCGCCTCCAGGGCCGGCTGCAAACGCAACGCCAATTCATCGGCTGCAAAGAGCGATGTCGCGCTGGCGCAAAGGATCGCGAGGAACCAACGCGCAATTTTCATCTCTTTCTGTAGCGGCGCTCTGCCTGCCACGCCATAACTTTGTGACGGCGGGTGAGCGTCGCAAATCTTGGAGATGGTGACGTCATGTGAATCGCCCGATTCGTAAATTTCGCGACGCAATTTCATGCCGGCTTGCTTGGCGGCGAGGGCGACCCAATTGGCAACCAAGGTCCTCAATTTTTCCGCTGCAAGATAGTGATGCGTCCGTCCAGGAAATCGATCGTGCTCGGATAAATCCATGTCGGCGCACGTGGTGTTTCGGCATCGAAGACGATCGCGTAGGGGAATTTCCCGGTAAGAAGGTCACCGTAATATCTGCGCACAGTTTCGCCCGGCACGAGATAATCCAGCGAATAAATGGTTATGTAATTCGGGTTGCGCTTCTCCAAGGCGGCAGCGGTGAACAGCGTTTGGTCGGGGTTTCCTTCTTTCTCGGCAACGAGGGGTTGCACCCATTCGGGAAAAATTTTGCGAAACAACTCGACTCGACCCGGCATATGAGGCAGGCGCAGGTCGGTGATCTCGAAGTTCGGCAGTTTTGACCAATCCGGACAGGTGCGGCTTGATTCTATCACGCTGCCGCGCGGGACATTTCTCACCATCCAAAGCTGCGCTTTCAGCCGCGGATCATCGTTGAAACGCTTCCCGACGAGGTAACTGCAAAGGCAGTTGTAGGCTAGGACCGGTACGAGGAATGCGAGAATCCATTTTCGTTTTTCGACCGTCTGCAGCGCCGGGCCAATCATCAAAATCAGAAACGGAATTGCCGGTAAAACGTACCGCGTTTCCGTTCGCGGGAATGTCCCGATTTTCAAAAAATAGACGAGAAATACGGCGCTGCTCAGGATGAATCCGCGTGTTGCGGCATTGCTGAGGTCGCGCCGTCTCAGGATTAGAATGCAACTTACAATCGCGAGCCCGGCGATCAAAATCGCGCCAGGAATTCCGACAATCTCGGGAATTCGGGCAAGAGCACCAAGATAATTGGCACGGTCCGGTTCACCTTGGTAACGAGGCGTGACGATGTAGCTGTAGATGAAATCGTTCCAGAATCTTCTCGGCTCATAAGGCGCAGTCGGGCATCCGAAGAGAAATCCGAGCAAAACCATGCTCACTCCAATCCCGAGTTGACGACTAAAAATTATCCTTCGAAAACCGGCGTCTTTGGTCGCGAAGAAATGCGCGACAAGAAACGCGATTCCGACTGCCAAGCCGTTGTATTTGGTCGCGATTGTAATGCCGGTCAAAAAGCCAGCGATGATGTAATTCCGCCTGCTAGGATCTGATATGAGGCGATCCGCGGCCCAAAATGCCGCCAGCATCCAAAACAAGAGCGGTATATCGACGGTGAGGAAATGCGCGTAAGCAACAAATCCGGCGCTCGTGGCCAAAGTAAACGCGATGATAACGGCAGAAAATCTTCCGTACGAGCGGCGGCTAAAACTATAAGCGAGTGCAATGGTGCCGAGAAAAAGCGCAACCGTCACTAACCGCGATCCGATTAACTTTGCCGGATTGGCGATTTTCATTCTTTCCCTCGGCACTTGGGCGATTTTCAGGGCTCCAGTTATGGGCCAGACCACCAAAACGTGGTTTAAGTAGGTGTGAAACGGCGGCTTCATGTAGTCACTTGGCCGCAACGCGTGCAAACTACGCATTGCGATTGAACTGCGATTCCAGTCTTCCACCCGTCCCCACGTGATGCCCTGCAGACAAAAAAGAAACGCGAGCGACAGGGCCGCGACTAACAGCGGATCAAGCCGTTGAATTTTCCTCGATTGCTCCGCAGATTCGGACATGGAAAATGTCACGCGGGGCTCACCTGGTTGCCGACGATGACGGCACCGACGTGTCCTTGTCATTGATCCCGATCTTTTTCAGGAAGGGCTGGATCGATTGTTTGCGGCCAAGGAACTTCTCAATGGAGACGGTGACATCACGCGAATCGCCCGGTTCGTAGATTTCGTGACGCAATTTTAAACCGCCTTGTTTGTCGAGATAACCATCCTTCGCTTTTTCGAACACAGTCGCCATGTCGGCGGCGATCGCATCAGCCCAGGCATAACCGTAATAACCGGCATCGTAGCCATTCAAATGGCCGAAGTAGGAGACGAATGTCGTGCTTGGATCGATCGGCAGAAAAACCTTTTCCAGAATCGGATTCGAGATCGCCACGCAATTATAGGGATCGTCTTCCGCGTGCCGTTCGTGGAGTGCGAGATCGAGCGAAGCAAAAGCAAACTGCCGCCGGTAAAAGACGCCTGCCGTCGCTTTTTTGGCGTCATTCATCTTCTGAACGATATCAGCCGGGATTTTCTTCGACGGATCGCGATAATCAGCTGCAAAGGTGTCGAGCACCTTTTTGTCCCAGACCCAGTTCTGGAGCATTTGCGACGGCGCTTCGACAAAATCACCGGGAACATGCGTGCCGGCGAAGCGGCCGTACTTGGCGCGCGTCGTGATCGAATGCAATGCGTGACCGAACTCATGGAAAAGCGTTTCGACGTCGGTGTGCGTCATCAACGAGGGCTTGTCCGCGCTTGCCGGTGGGAAATTGCAGAGCAGGGCTACCGTCGGTCGCTGATATTTCCCGTCGGGC
This sequence comes from Verrucomicrobiota bacterium, assembly GCA_003218615.1. GTDB lineage: Bacteria > Verrucomicrobiota > Verrucomicrobiia > Chthoniobacterales > UBA10450 > Udaeobacter. The sequence continues at coordinate 6,722 of QHOD01000045.1, read as the reverse complement.
AACAGTTTGCCGCCGATGATTTCAAATTCCGCGAAGTGGTTGAATTTTCCTTCGCGCGGAAACATATCGAGATAAAACATCCCGAGCGGCTCGCCGCTGGTGGAATCGGTCACGAGATAAAGCTGGAGATCGTCGATCCATTTGTAAGGCGCCGTGATCTGTTTAAATTTCAGGCCGAAAATGCTCTGGTAGATGTTGAACATGCCCTCGAGCACCTTTTGGAACGGGAAATAGGCGCGCAGCGCTTCTGTATCGACGGCGTATTTTTGCTTCTTTAACTGGTTGCCGTAATAGCGCCAGTCCCAGATGTCGATCTTTGCAGCCGGATCATGCGTGTCGGCTGCTTTCATTTTTTGCAATTCCGCTACCTCACTCGCGAACTTCGGCTGAATCCCGGCAATCAGGTCGTTGATATATTTTTCCGCATTGGCGCCGTTCTTCGCCATTTTGATTTCGGTTTGGAAGTCGTCCCATGATTTGTAACCGAGCCGCCGCGCGATCTTGTTGCGTAAGGCGAGGATTTCATTGAGAACCGACACGTTTTTGTCTTTCGCGAGCGTTTCGCGAACGAGATAAAGTTGTTTGCGAGTGGCCTCGCTTTTGGCGTTTTCCTCCACGGTGTTGTATTGCCAGGTGACATTTGCCATCACGGTATAAGCGTCGTCTCCAGTTTTGACGCCGGGTGAGACAAAGAAACTCTCCGGCAGACCGTCCAGGTCGGCTTTTGTGAAAATGACCGGGGCGCTCGCACTAACAATGTTGGTGTCGAAATCCGTTCCCAGCTTCGACAGCTCTTTGCGAAGTTGCTCGACCTCCTTGCGCTGGTCAGGCGGCAACTCCAACCCGGCGCGCCGATAATCGCGCAGCGTTTCGTTCAACAATTTTTCGTCTTCGCCGGAGAGTTTGGGATGCGTATCGGCGAAGGCCTTGATCGCCTTGTAAACGTCCTCGCGATAATCGATTCCGACCACCCAGTCTTGAAACGCCTTTACTGCATTTTCCGCAGCGGTGCGCATGGCGGCATTAGTGTTTGTTTCCTTGATAATGGTTGCTTTGTTCACTGCGTTACTGGCCTCGTAAGTCAGATCATCCAGCGCAACGACCGTGCTCTTGAACGTAACTTTGGCGAGATCCTGTGCGCCAATTTGATTCAACGCGGTATTCGCTTTGGCGATCGCATCCTTGATGGAAGCCTCAATCGCTTCCGGCTTTTGTTCCCATTCAGGGATTGCTAAAACAGCATTTGCTTTAGCGGCCGCGGCGCGAAAGTCATCGACCGATTTCGTTTCGGCAGCAGAAAGATCGACAACTACGAAGGAGAGCAAGATCGACAAGCACAAGTTTTTCATGCGGAAAGGTTTGATTGATGAAGGCAGCGAACATTGTGTAGAACGCTTCTCGGGTAAAGCGGAAATGCCCGCCGTATGATTGAAAAATTCTTCCTCGCCTTTATTCCGGTTTTTGTCGCCATCGATCCGATTGGGCTCGTCGCGATTTTTATGGGCCTCGGCACAAGCGCCTCATACGAACATCGGAAACGACAGGCGTATCTCGGAATCTTCACTGCCCTCTGCGTGGCAATCGGCTTTATTTTCCTTGGGAAGATTATTTTCGCGGCACTTGGAATCACGGTAGCGGATTTTCAAGTTGCCGGCGGCCTGATTCTGCTCGGTCTGGCTGGACGCGAATTGCTCGGCATCGGACCTCATGATCGCGGCGGCAGCGATGAATTCGGCATCGTTCCTCTCGGGATGCCGCTCATTGCCGGACCGGCACTGCTGACCGCACTCCTCATTTTAGTCGATACGGTCGGCCTCGTCTTTACGCTAATCTCCCTTCTGGTGAATATGGGCCTGGTCGCGATCGCGTTTTGCAACGCGGATTGGTTTACGCGTTGGATGGGCAAACAGGGGCTGCGTGGCGTGTCGAAGATAATCGCACTCCTCCTTGCCGCGATTGCCGTCAGTCTGATTCGCCGCGGCTGGCACGCTGCGGGCTAATCCGGTGGGCTCTGGGCTGGCGGAGTTATCCCGCCGGGGTCGACGTTTCTATTTTGCCTTTAGCCGGCGATGTTCTAATTTGCAGCAGCAGACTAAATCCAAACAGGAGGCCAGAGCCGATTCAATGTAGCAAATTGAGAGCTTAGCTCGGGGCATTGACACTCTGGCAACCCTTGTTACTATCCTCGCTCCTATGAGATTCCCTCTCCCTCTCACAGCGAAAATCGCGGCGTACATGATCGGCCATAAACTGCGTGGTACGAAGAAGTTCGCCACGGTGCTTCAACTCGAGCCGTTGCACACTTGTAACCTGACATGCACCGGTTGCGGACGAATCCGAGAGTATTCCACATCGCTCAAGGACATGATGACCTTGGAGGATTGCCTCGGGGCCGCTGAAGAATGCAACGCCCCGATGGTCTCCATTTGCGGGGGCGAGCCGCTCATCTACCCGCATATCGAAGCGCTGGTGAAAGGATTGCTCGAGCAAAACCGGATCGTTTACATCTGCACCAATGCCATGTTCATGCGCAAGAAAATGCGCGAATGGCTGGCGTCGCGCTTGTCAATTCAACCAGAATTCGTGGAGGAGAAAATCTCAGAACTGCTTACGGCCGGCTTGATTGGCGAAAAAGACTCGATCGAAATTCGCAAAGGCCCGAAAGATCCGGCAAAGCCAACCATCGGGCCCAGCACTTGGATGTATTGGAATGTCCACCTCGACGGTCTCGAGCGAATTCACGATCTGATCGTCGAGCGCGAAGGGGTGTTCAAAGAATGCATTCTCGCGATCAAGATGGCGAAGATTCTCGGCTATCAGGTCGCGACCAACACGACCATCTACAAGGAAACCGACATGCAAGAGGTCGAGCAGATGTTCGATTATCTTTCCGATCTCGGCGTGGACGGCCACACGATTTCGCCCGGTTACGAATACGACGCGGCGAAGAAGGACATGATCAAGCGGTTGAATTTGCAGCCGGAAAACTTCTTTCTTACCCGGAAGATGACGATCGAAAAATTCCAGAAGATTGAGGAATGGATGCAGCGCTATACCCTTTTTGGGACGCCGGTTTATTTTGAATTTCTCGCCGGCAAACGCGATTTGACCTGTTCAGCCTGGGCGATTCCGACCCGAAACATCCGCGGATGGAAGGGGCCTTGCTACCTCATGACCGACGCGCATTACGCCAGCTACGCGGAATTGCTGGAAAAAACTGAATGGGACCGATACGGCGTCGTGGACGGAGTCGCACGCGACAGCCGCTGCGAAAATTGCATGGTCCACTGCGGTTACGAGCCGACTGCAAGTTTGGGTCTGCAGGCGCAGCGCGGCGATACGTGGAAGACGATCAAATTCAATTTCGGTGCGAAACCGAAACCCACCGGCCGCGGCAGCGAAGTTCTTGCTTTTAACGGGGTAAGTTCCGGAAACGGACACCTTACGGGAAAAAGCGCCGAAGCTTCAGCACAGGCATCATAAAGATCGAGCAGTTAATGGGTCGGAAGGTCCAAGATCGACACAATGAAGCGGTCCTCTGACGTAATTTCTTTGCCAAGCGCGCGGCCCGATCTCGCGCATTCGTACTCCGCCAGCGACGCCGAGATTTCGCGAGCCATCAGCTCCGCGCAGGAGAATCTGTTGGGCCAACAGAAGCCCGACGGGCATTGGTGCGGCGAGCTAATCGTCGATAGCACACTCTGCTCCGATTACGTGTTGTTCATGCACTGGTGCGGGGAGGTCGATGCTCGCCTGCAGCGGCGTTGCGTCCGTCACATTTTAAAGCGCCAATTGGCGGATGGCGGGTGGAATACCTATCACGGCGGCCCGAGCGAGATTAATGCGTCCGCAAAAGCGTATTTTGCATTGAAGCTCGCTGGCTGTTCGGCCGACGCGCCGTTTATGCAGGAAGCGCGCGCCAACATCATGCGCCTCGGCGGCATCCCGCAGATGAACACCTTCAGCAAGCTTTACCTGGCGCTGCTCGGCCAGTTTCCATGGAAGTATTTGCCGACGATCCCCGTGGAAATGGTGCTCCTGCCAGGCTGGGCGCCGTTTCACATCTACAAAATGTCGTCCTGGAGCCGGGCCATGCTCATCCCGCTCGCCATTATCAATCATTTCAAACCGACTCGCGTTTTGCCCGGCGAAAAGCAATTGCACGAACTCTATCCGCTCGGAACCGAGCAAAGCGATTTGCGGCTGTCCCGCAGCGAACGCTTCTGGACCTGGCGTAATTTCTTTTTGCGAGTGGATGATGTTTTAAAATTTCTGCGTCCACTTGGATTTCGCCCAATGCGTCGGCGCGCGCTTGAAGAAGCGGAGCGATGGATGCTCGAACGGATTGGCGAAGGCAGTGATGGCCTGGCGGCGGTCTTTCCGGCGATGCTCAACTGTTTGATCGCCTTGCGCGCCCTCGGTTATTCGAAAAGAAACCCGGTTTACGCCAAGGCAGAAAGAGACTTCGCGGCGCTGTTTATCGATGATCCCGAGAATTTTCGCATACAACCGTGTCTTTCGCCCATCTGGGACACCGCGATCAACATCATTTCGCTGGCGGAATCGGGCGTGTCCGCGGAACATCCCGCGCTGCAAAAAGCCGCAGATTGGCTTGTTAACAAGGAGGTGCGGATACGTGGTGATTGGGCGGTAAATAATTCGCATCCAGAAGCGAGCGGATGGGCATTCGAGTACAACAATATTTACTATCCCGACACTGACGACACGGCGATGGTACTAATGGCGCTGCGACTGGTCCAACCGAAAGATCGACAAGCGCTCAACGAAATCTTTCGCCGTGCGCTTGGTTGGCAGCTCAGCTTCCAATGTAACGACGGCGGCTGGGCCGCGTTTGACAAAGAAGTGACGACGCCGTGGCTCGAAGACATGCCATTTGCCGACCACAATGCGATTCTCGATCCAACATGCAGCGATCTGACTGCACGCACGCTGGAGCTGCTTGGTTACGTTGGTTTCGATGCCAAGACGCGGTGCGTGCGCGATGCCATCCAATATTTGATTGATACCCAAGACGACGACGGTTCCTGGTATGGCCGCTGGGGCGTGAATTATATCTATGGTACCTGGCAAGTGCTGCGCGGCTTGCGCGCGATTGGTCAGGACATGACGCGGGACTGGATATTGCGCGGCCGCGATTGGCTCGAGAGCTGCCAGAATAACGATGGCGGCTGGGGTGAAACCTGCGCGACCTACGACAATCCAGGAGCCAAAGGAATCGGCGAGAGCACGGCATCGCAGACAGCATGGGCAGTCATGGGTATTTGTGCATGCGGCGATCTCGAGCGGGGGAGCGTTCAGCGCGGATTGCGGTTCTTGCTCAGTTCGCAAAAACCCGACGGCTCATGGGATGAACAGCAGATCACTGGCACTGGGTTTCCGCGCGTCTTTTATTTAAAATACGACCTGTATCGTCAGAATTTTCCGCTGCTCGCGCTCGCGACTTATGTGAATTATCGCAGCGGTCTCGGACATCGCCCGAGTTTTTATCGCTGCGATGGAAGTTAGGCTTCCAGCCCGACTCGGAGTTTGAGTCTGCCGAAAATTCCCTGCCTGGTCAAGCTCGAAGCGCTGACCGCCGGGTCAGCCAAGATGGCGAGTTGAGATCGCCCGAAAAATAAATCCTGTCGCCGGACCCAATTCGATCTAACTGTACACATTATGGCTTACGAATTACCGAAATTACCTTATCCGTACGATGCCTTGGAGCCGCACATCGATGCGCGCACAATGGAAATCCATTACACCAAGCATCACCAGACTTATATCAACAACGTCAACAACGCGATCAAAGGAAAGGCCGATCTTGAAAAGAAATCGGTCGAGGACTTGATCAGTGATCTCAAGGCCGTGCCTGAAGACATTCGCACGGTCGTGCGCAACAATGGCGGCGGTCACGCCAACCATTCCTTCTTCTGGAAGATCATGGGGCCGAATGCAGGCGGCGAGCCCAAAGGCAAACTCGCCGACGACATCAAATCCACCTTTGGCAGCTTCGACGCTTTCAAAGAGAAATTTGCAGCTGCCGGGGCGGGCCGTTTCGGCAGCGGCTGGGCGTGGCTGATCAAAAATAAAAACGGCAAGCTCGAGGTCATCTCTACGCCGAACCAGGACAGTCCATTAATGGACGGGAACAAGCCGATCCTCGGCGTCGACGTTTGGGAGCACGCCTATTATCTCACGTACCAAAACCGCAGGCCCGATTACATTAAGGCTTGGTGGAACGTGGTGAACTGGGACGCGGTGGCAAAAAATTACTGATTGGCGCTTGGCGAGTTCTAACTGTAGCGGCGGTCTATGACCGCCGCTAAACTTGTACGTGCTCCGGCGGCCACAGACCACCGCTGCAGAAGAGATGGCTTATCTAAACGAAAATTATCTCAAGCTTCAGGCCGGTTACCTCTTTCCGGAGATCGCGCGGCGGGTACACGAATTTTGCGATGCTAATCCAGAAGCCGCGAAGCGGTTGATCCGCTGCGGAATCGGCGATGTGACCGAGCCGCTGCCGCGTGCCGCTATCGACGCAATGAAGCAGGCGATGGATGAACTTGGAAGACGCGAAACCTTTCGTGGCTATGGTCCCGAGCAAGGTTACGAATTTCTAAGATCGACAATCGCGCAGCGCGATTATCGCGATCGCAATATCGATATCGCCGATGACGAGATTTTTGTCTCGGATGGATCGAAATGCGATTGCGGCTTTA
>QHOD01000280.1 GCA_003218615.1 Verrucomicrobiota bacterium | reverse complement strand
TGAGCCTTTTTCCTTCCGGCAACAACTCCTTCGCGACAAGCGGCACGCGAATGACTTTCCCGGGAAGAATTTCCGGTCGCGGTTGCAATTCGACGAAGCGCACCTGTCCATCCTTGTTATTCAAAATCTCACGGAAAGTTTCGTTAACGAAATCGAGCTGCTTCTGGTCGAGCCGAAACGTGACGGCAAATTCCAGGCTCTCGCCGTGCTTGTCGGCAATGAGCGCTTCATGAACAGCCCGGTAATAATTCAGGTCCGCCCGCTCGCGGTAAATCGATTGCTGGAAATCGCCGACCATGCAGAAGTGTCCGGGCCGTGGACCTAGATGTTGATTTTGCAGCCAAAGACCTCTCGCTTCCGACGGACGCGTCGCTTCCAGCAGCACGGAAAATTGCAACGGCTCAGTGTCCTGCGCCTCGTCGAGAATGACACGAAAGTTTTCTTCACGAATCCTCTGCGCGGCGATCGGATGTTGCAGCAACTCTTCCGCGAGTGCGATTTGATCTCCGTAGGTGACGAGTCCGTGGTCGAGTCGAAAGTCGAGATAATCACGTTGCACCTCTGCAGCGACGCAGGTGGCCGCATCGCACACCCATTTTCGCAGCGGCGCAAATTTTTCCTGCCAAAGTTGTGTGAACCTGGCGTTTGTCGCCGTGAAACAAGCCGGCCAGCGCAAGTACTCCCAATCGCCGGCGTGACGTGCCTCCCATTCGCGCAATTCCGCCTGCGACTTGCTGATGTTGTCATTGCCCTTGTCCGGTTGTGCGTGAACGTCAGCAAAATCGAGCGGCGGACATGACGACAGTGGTGGCACGCGTATCGCTGCTGAGCCCGAGCATCGGGCCAGCTCCATGAGGTCGCGCGCCTGCACGAAACGCAGAAGCATAGCGCGGTCCTTGTCGCCTAACGACCTCGCAATTCGAGTTTGGCTTTGCGCAAACTCCTGCCACAGGTCGTCGTCGTCCTCGACCAACTCGAGCGGCGCAGGCAAACCAAGATAATGACCGAAGTCGGTCAGGAGTTTCATGCAGAACGAATGGATTGTGCCGAAGAACGCGCGGTTGAACGCAGTCTGCACTTCCTGTCGCAAATTTTCCTCGAGCAGCGCTTGCCGCGTGCGCTGTTTCATTTCGTCGGCCGCACGATTCGTAAAAGTGACGACGACCAGACGCGGCAGAATTTCCGTGGCGTTCGGCGAACGTGCGATCGACAAAACGCGCTGCGTGATCGCAGTGGTTTTGCCCGAACCTGCCGATGCGACTACAGAAAAATTGCGGTCCAGTTCGTTGGCAAAACGTGCGCGCACGGATTCGTCGCGCGGCTTTACCATGTTTCCCACTCCTCTTTCTCAAGGACGAGCGCGGGATGCGTCAGCGCCCATTTATCTTCCAAAATGTCGTTGTCGATCTGCAACGTCGCCAGCGGATAGGACGCGCTGTAACCAAAGGCCGGACGGATCTCACCTTTCATTCCGAAAATCCCCGTGCGCTGCATTTTCGCGAGATCGGCAAAGACGTCGGTATGCGGTGCAAGATCGACAACGGATAATTGTGGCCCGACGTTTTTTACCGCGAGCGAGAGAATGCTCACACTCACTTCGGCGGCACCGAGCTCGCGCACGGCTAGCGCGTAAAGACCAAGCTGCAACGTTGTTCCTTTGACCAGATTATCGTGCAGATCGGAGGTCTTCAGTTCCTTGGTCGAACCGGTTTTGTAATCGACAACCCAAATCTTTTGCCCGGCGAAACTGTCTGCGTCATTTTGCGCGAGCACCAGATCGATCTGGCCGTGCAGCTCAAGCTCCACGCCATCGGCAATTTTCACCGCACGTTGGCGACCGACGACCAACTCCGTCGCCATCCACTCCCACCCTTTCGCACCTCCGATTTTAGCGCCGAGGTGCCGCGCCAGATAGCGCGCGTTCAACCAGCCCGAGTTCCACCAATCAGGGACGACTTTACCTGACAAGTCGCAAAGACGCCGAAGCGCCGCACAGCGTTCGTCCGCGGCAAACCGGATGCGCTTGTCGATTGTTGTTAAGGACGGAAACGCCGAGAAAATCCTCCCGTCCCGGGCTTCGATAATATTCGCCAGCCAGTGATGCACCCATTTACCTGTCGTCGCCGTCCACGAATTAGCAGCGTCCTCCGGTGCTTCCACGCCAAGATAACGCTTCATCCAGACAATTGCTGGCGACGAAACCATTCGTTGGAGATCGCTCACACTCAGCGTCAGCACCGGTCGATACGACTCGTTCGGCCGCAATGAGAAATCATATTCACCGGCAGATTTGGAGGAGTCACGGCGGGTGTTGAACGCGATCAGCGTTTGCTGTACGTCCGTCCCTACCGCAGCAGGCTTTGGCAACAGCGCAGTGGCGCGTTGCAGATTTTTCAACGTGGTTTGGGTGAGCGGCTCACGCCGCGTTTTGAGATAAAGTTCGGTAAAACATTCGCTCGGATTCCAGAAGCGCTCCGGCGCATCTTCCTGCACCAGACTGGCCGCGAGCGTCACGCCTTCGCTGGCCGATTCGAGAAGCGCATCGAATTGCCGCAACGCGATCGCGCGTTGCTCGCCCTGCCCGAGATAGAGCGAATGGTTTTCGCGCACACTCGTGTGGCCCTCGCCCTGGCTTCCCTGGCGGGCGGCGCGCTTGTTCAGCTGTTGCACGCTGCGATTGAAGGCGCGAATCTCTTCGGCGCGTGCGAACTCTGCGCCGGCCGGC
>QHOD01000272.1 GCA_003218615.1 Verrucomicrobiota bacterium | reverse complement strand
GCCTTGCACGATTGGAGCGCCGATTTCGCCGTGTGGTGCTCATATAAATATCTCAATGCCGGGCCCGGCGCGGTCGCAGGCGCGTTCGTGCACGAGCGGCACGCGACCAACACAAAGTTGCCGCGGCTGGCCGGTTGGTTCGGAAACGATCCGAACACGCGATTTCGTTTGCATCTGGAGCCCGAGTTCATTCCGGTTCCATCAGCCGACGGCTGGCAGATCAGCAATCCGCCAATCTTTTCCATGGCGCCGCTGCGTGCGTCGCTCGCGATCTTCGATGAAGCCGGCGGAATGGAATCGCTCCGTGCGAAATCGATTAAACTGACGGGCTATCTTGAATTCCTGCTCACGGAGATCGGATCGAAAAAGTTTACTGTCATCACACCGCGCGAACCAGGCGCACGCGGCTGTCAGCTGTCGATCCTCGCGCACGAACACCCGAAGAAATTATTCGAGGAACTACAAATCGCCGGCGTGAAATGTGATTTCCGCGAGCCGAACGTCGTCCGCGTTGCGCCGACACCGCTTTACAATACCTTTGACGAAGTCTGGCGCTTTGCGAAAATTCTGGCGGAGCATCAATGAGATTGTGATCAGGCACAGGAATCACGGATGAAATGGATCAATTTCTGTAGCGGCTGTAATCTTTCCCAACTTTGCTAACGTGATTCGAACGGTTGTTTTCATCATTGCATTCAGCCTTTGCGTAAGCGCGGTTTGGGCGAAAGACGAGAAATCGATCAAGAAGTTGCGTGACGCGCTCGTGGCGCTCGCGCCTGACGTGGACCCGGGCGAAGCCGAACTGCTCTCGGTAACGGCGCACACGGCCTCGCGCAGCCTCGCGCGTGAATATGGCCTCGTCTGGTGCCCGGCGTTTCAGAACGTACTGATCCACACGGGCAGGCGACAACGCGGCTATTGCGGCCACTATACGCGTGATATCGGCGAACGCCTGAAAGCGCTCAAGCTCAAGACGCTCGTGCTTCACTGGGGTGCTGCTTACGCAGGAACTTTGGACGAGAACAATGGTCTGGTGGTCACCGCACGAAACCAGCCTTTCGAGAATGGCATCGTCCTTGACGGCTGGCGCAGCGCCGGCCGCTTATTCTGGTCCCCACTCAAAGAGGACTCTCAGTACGACTCGGGACAGGGGGCTCGTTGGAGGGCAACTCACCGCGGCTCTTACGGGGTCACGGCATGGAAAGAAGACCCACTCTACACGGCTTGGTTGCAGGACTACGACAACGCTCACAAATGGCAGTGGCAAACGACGGCGCGATAACTTGTTAGCCACGAGCGATTCAAGCCGTTGCAATATTCGCGTCATCCACGGTTTTCCTGTTCGCCCGCTCTCAATTACAAAGTTTGGCGCTTCGCCAAAATTCCGGCTGAGCGTCAATCAGAGTGTGATTAGCCGCAGACAAGGCGGGCTACTGTTCGCCGCTTGGTGGGATCGTTCGCGGTTTGGCTAGAAACCGCTCCACTTCTTCGTTGTAAGTTTGGAACGGGTCGCCCATGACAAGAAAATCGCGGCTGTCGCAGGCGATTGAATCCCAATTAATGACGTAGGGGATCTCGTCACTGCGCGACTGAAAAAAGGCAACTGCGTGCGCTCGGCCTGATGCACGCGTATTAACCGGGGGGACATGCGTCGCGCTGGGACGTCGGACACTATTATTCCATTCCGCGATTCGCTTGCCCGGCGTAACGCCGAAGAATAATCCCCGCACCGGATCGATGTTGTGATACTCAAGATCGATGCTTTGCAGCCAGGGATGATTCCACCTCAGTTCTTCCGCCTCCATAAATGTTTCGAGCAACCACTTTTTGGTGATCCAATCGACCCCGCCAATCAGTGACTGATGGTTTTGCTCGAGCGCTTCAAGGACGAAACCCCAGTTTTCGAGCAGCCAGTTGGTTTCCGCGCTGCTGTTGCGCAGATGCTTTTGCGCCAGTTCGTGGAATTGCCACTGAACATCGAGTGCGCTGATGGTCTTGCCATTCTCAAGATGCACAATCCATCGGTGAGAGGGATCACGGGAGATGTCGCGGGTGCTTTGCACGGCATCGGCCAGGACGAGATTCTGCGGCAGACGTCCATTCTCGAGCAATGATAAAACGCAAGCGGTCGTGCCAATTTTCAGCGCAGTAGCAAAGGGACTCATGTTGGAGTCGCCGATGAGCAAATGAAGCCGGCGATATTTTCGATAATCGGCCAGCGGCTCGTCGCGCGCGTTGATAATGGCGCGATTGAATTGGACCCACTGATAGATGTCGTTGACGATGTGATCGGCGCGCTGACTCAGCTGGAAATTAACCTGTGCCTCTGGTTGAGGCGGCTCGAAATCGAACGCGAGCGGATTCGACTGGCCGACACGACCGGCACCGGTAAAGAGCTGCCGTGTCGCCAAAAAAGTAAGAAGCGTTCCGAGAATCGGCGGTGTGAATTGCGCCTCCCGTTTCATCAAATAATTCTCGTGACAACCGAACGTGGCACCGGTGTGATGATCGATATTGTTTTTGATAAACGACACGCGACCTTCCGCGCCCAACGCGACGAGCGACGATTGGAGGAGATCGTCTCCGGCTAGTTCGTAAGCGGCGAGATCGTGTAAATGCAAACACTCTGGCGATGCGTATTCGATGTGGCCCATGTCGAGGTAAAGACGCCCGCCATTGAGGAGAAAACCCCCGTTGCCAGGCGGTTCCTCGTAATCCCGATAGTGCAGATCGATCGTGCCGGCGGCGGCTTTTCGGAAAAGGTAGTTCTTCACTTTGGCCGGCCAAAGCTCGGAATTAACATGCGGCTCTTGTTCGCTCAGCAGGCAGCCGTATTCGGTTTCGATTCCAACGACCCGATCCATTGGAACCAATTAACGCACTGAATCGCGAAATCGCTAAGCGAAAAACGCGACTTTCCAAGCACTTGAAGGAAGCGGAAAAGCGCACAAACTGCTTTCCGATGAGTAGAGTGGACCTCCGCAGTCCGCGCGAAAAAGTGGGCGGCCTCTTTTATTTCGGCCGGATGCTGGACAAAATCCGGTTGCACGCCAAAGGCGAATTGCCGCCGGATTACCACGCGAACCTTGGAAAAGGTTTCGACGAAAAGTGCGTAAAGTTTCTCCGAATCAATTACGATCGATTAGTCGAGCGCGTAAAACAGGACCGTGCAGACGAGGAAATTTTACGATGGTGCTTCGAGAACGGGCGCAGACCGAGCGAAGGCGA
>QHOD01000271.1 GCA_003218615.1 Verrucomicrobiota bacterium | reverse complement strand
AAAATCGATCGGCGACGTAATGGAAATGACGATCGAGGAAGCGGCGCAGTTCTTCTCGGCGCATCCTAAAATTGCGCGCCCGCTTTCCCTGCTGGTTGATACTGGCCTCGGCTATCTCAAGCTTGGGCAGCCGAGCCCGACCTTGAGCGGCGGAGAAGCGCAACGGCTTAAGCTCGTGACGCAATTGAAACGCGGCGTTAATCGCGCAGCGAACGAGCGGATTCGAAAAATGCGTAAGCCAGGATCGACATTGTATTTGCTTGAGGAGCCTACCATCGGTCTGCACATGGCCGATATTGAATTGCTGCTCAACGTGCTGCACCGGCTCGTGGATGAGGGGAACACCGTAATTGTGATCGAACACAATCTCAGTGTGATTGCGGAAGCTGATTACATTGTCGATCTTGGCCCGGAAGCCGGCGCTGAGGGCGGCGAAGTGGTGGTAACTGGAACGCCGGAAGCAGTCGCGAGAAACCGAACCAGCAGGACAGCGCCTTTCTTGCGGAAGGCATTGAAGTTGTCGGCAGCGAAGAAGAAGCCGTCATCCTGAGCGGAGCGAAGAAGACGCCGTCATCCTGAGCGGAGCGAAGAAGCTCACACAATTTCGTAGATCACGCGTTTTAATTGCGGGTATCAGCCACATCGGTGACAATCTGCGCAAATGCTTGCTTATTATCTGCACGATCTCGATCCGATTATTTTTCGGATCTACGACAACGTCGGCCCGCGCTGGTATGGCCTGGCCTATGTCCTGGCATTTATCTCCGGCTTTGTCCTTTTCCTCTGGCTGGCGAAGCGCGGATATGCCGATCTGCCCGTGGCAAAAGTCGGAGACTTTATTACTGGGGCCGCGCTTTTCGGCGTCATCATCGGTGGACGGCTCGGTTACGTTTTTTTTTATAATCCCGAAATGCTGCGCGCCCCGTTGTCGATCTTGCGGGTGTGGGAAGGCGGAATGTCGAGCCACGGTGGGATGATCGGGCTGTTGCTCTTCACCTTTTATTACGCCCACCGGCATAAAATTTCGTGGACGAATCTTGGTGACAATCTTGGTGTGACAGCGCCGGTCGGTCTGTTTTTTGGCCGCTGCGCCAATTTCATCAACGGCGAGCTTTACGGCCGCGTTACAAATGTTCCGTGGGCAATGCAGTTTCCAAAAGAATTACTCGATCACCCGACAGAAGCGGACCGCGCGATCTCATCGTGCACACAGATTGATCCAGCGCTCACCACGCCGGAAGCGATAATCGGCGCAGCGCATCGTCAACCACAGGTCGCGAACGCGTTGCGCTCGATTTTGATACCGCGGCACCCTTCACAACTCTATGAAGCGTTTTTCGAAGGCATCGTTTTGTTCGCGATTTTATGGTTCGTGCGCACGCGCATGCGACAACCGAACGGAGTGCTGACGGGACTTTTTTTTATCTGCTACGCAATTTTTCGTATCGTGATCGAATATTTCCGCGAACCAGACGCAACTTTGATTGGTCCTTTTACACGCGGCCAATTCTTTTCGTTCTTTTTAATTGTGATTGGGCTTGCATTTATCGTTGGCGCGAAAATACGTCCGACATTTCCAAAAAAAGCTTAAGCCGCGCATGAAACAGTTCGCTTTCCGCGAAATTAGGCTATTACTTATGCCAGTGACGCGGAGATGCTCATTGCGACATTGCTAGCAGCCGGCGGTCTCCTTTTTGCGTTCGATCATGCGACGATCGCAGGAAAGCTCGTCCTGTCTCTTCTCGCCGTCGTCTCAATCTTCAGTTGGTCAATCATGATCACGAAATTGCGCGTGATCCGCTTTGCCCGAAAACAGAACGCGCGTTTCCTCGCTGCTTTTCGGCAAGATCGACAACCGTTGCGTCTGTTTGAGAAGAACGCCCGGTTCCCGGGATCGCCGGTATTCAACGTGTATCGCGCCGGCTGTGAGGAAATGACATTCCATTTGCTCGGTTCGCCGGAAGTGGATGACACATTCCGCGCGCGACTCGAGATCGCGGACAAAATTTCGCCCGCGCAAATGGGTGCGGTCAACGCAGCCATGGAGCGAGCGGTTGGCGAGACAGCGCTTGCCTTGGAAGCGCAAATGATTTTGCTCGCCACCGCAGTGAGCGGTTCGCCGTTTCTCGGATTGCTCGGTACGGTTTGGGGCGTGATGGACGCGTTTACGGGTGTGGCGGTAGCGGGTTCGCCCAGTCTTGTGTCGATGGCGCCCGGCGTTTCTGGCGCGCTCATCACTACGGTAACGGCGCTCTGCGTCGCTATCCCGGCCATGTTCGGTTACAATTTTCTCGTCACCAGCATTCGCGGAATCATCGTCGAGATGGACAACTTCGCTGCCGAGCTCGCCTCCGAGTTCGAGCACAAATACGTCGATCACAATGTGCGCGAATCGGCGTTCCGCAAATGAGACGTTATTCGCAGCGCAATAATCTGACGACGCTCAGCGAGATCAATGTCACGCCGCTGCTCGATCTCGCGTTCGTGCTGCTGATCATTTTCATGATCACAACGCCGTTGCTGGAAAACAGCATGAGCCTGGTGATCCCTTCCAGCGGCGCGACCAATCCACAAATAAATTCATCGCAAGTCCAAACGGTGTCGATCGACCGCGCCGAAACGATCCGGTTGAACAATCAGGTCGTCGATTTGGAAATGCTCACGGCACAATTGACCCAGTTGAAGCAGGCCAATCCAGATGTGGCCGTCGTGATTCGGCCGGATCGCAATTTGCCCGTGCAAAAATTAATTATGTTAATGGACACGCTGCGACGCGCGCAAATTACGAAGGTCGGCATCGCAACTAGAGCGGAAACGAAATAAATGTCGAAAGACGCCCGCTTCTGGCGAAACGTTACACTGATAGCACTCGCGCACGTCGCACTCATTGCAGGATTAATTCGTTGGAGTGTTGAAGCCAGGGGCTCCCCAAACGCGCAAAGCATCGTTTGGTTAGGCGATGTGGGTGGAGCGAGCACAGCTACGGAGCCAACGACTGGCGAGCCGCCGCCGGCAAAACTTTCTCCTTCACCACCTACACTGCCGAAAACGGATGAAGCGGAAAAGGAAGAGCCTCCCTTACCGGCAGCGAAGAGCGAAATCGAATTGTCCACTCCGACGCCAATACCAACAGCTACTCCAAAGCCATCCGCGGCTCCCACGCCAAAACCGACGCCGACTCCAAAGCCAACTCCAAAATCGATCCCCAAAAAAGTCGTGTTGGCAAAAGCTTCTCCCAAGCCATCGCCGAAAGTGAGATCGAGCCCGACAAAATCGGCTGAAAAGGCAAAGAAAGCCGATGCAAACGCAGAGAAAAAGGAGATCGCGAAGCCCGCTCCAGCGAAAAACGGATCGTCATCTCAGATCGGCGCGGGGAAAACAGGTTCAGCGGGCAAAGGTGGCCATGCCGGGGGCGGGAGCAGCGCGTCGGAGTTCGGGTGGTATGGCAACATGCTGCATGACCGCTTTTACAGCGCATGGAGCCAGCCGACGACCAACATTGTTTCCGGTGCCAAGATTTCGACGCTGGTCAAAGTTCGAATCGAAAAAGATGGGCGTGTGTCGAGTTTCGAAATCGTCAAGCCCTCTGAAAATATTGTCGTGAATGAGTCGGTAGCGGCGATTGCGAAACGCGTAACGCAAGTCGACCCGCTGCCCACCGGCCTTGGTGACGGCGATCATTACGATGTGAAAATTAATTTCGAGTTAAATACCGACCAGGAGACGGCGAAATGATGAAGAGTCCTCCCCGCCTGGTATTCGATGAATCGGATGTCGCTCGCGTTGCCGAAACAAGCCTCTACTATCCCGCTAGTATTCTTTCGCGAATTTCTCGTCAATTAACCGATTCAAATGATCAGCTATCGCCGCGTGATCGAGTCGTTGAATGACCTCGTTCAAGAAGCCGGTCACGATGAGGCGCTGGGCAACCGGAACGGGAATGCCGCGGGTGCGGAGATAAAAAAGCTCATCTTTGTCGATCTGGCCGGAGGTGGCACCGTGCGTGCAACGGACGTTGTCGGCGAGGATTTCGAGGCCCGGCATTGAGTTGGCTTCCGAATCGTCGCTCAAGAGCAGATTGCGCACCTTTTGATACGCATCGGTGAAATGTGCGTGCGGTTCGACCCGGATGAGGCCGCCGAATGTGCTCCGGGCGCGATCGTCGAGCGCGTTTTTATAAAGGAGATCGCTCGCGGTGTGCGGCGAGACGTGGTCTTGCAATGTGCGCGCATCAAATTCCTGAGTGCCGTTTGCGACCGAAATAGCGAGCAGGTCGCTGCGTCCGCCTTCGCCGATGAGACGGCTGAGGCTTTCAAAGCGCGAATATTTTGCGCCAACGTGCAGATTCAGGCTCATTGCGGAGGCGTCGTGATCGACGGTTGTGGAGTTCATTTGCAAGGCGACAACGTTAGTCCCCCAGTTTTGTGCGCATATGTAAGTTACCTTCGCGCCCGGGCCGGCAATCAAGTCATTGACCCCGCAGGCAAATCCCGACGCTTGCGGGTCTAACGAGCGGAAATGCTCGATCACGGTGACTTTGGCGAGCTCGTCCGTGACCAGAAGCAAATGTGGAAATACAGAAGCGTTCGCGCCGTGCAACCAATGGAAAATCTCAATCGGCAATTCGATTTCGACGCCGCGTGGTACATAAAGAAATGTGCCCGAAGAAACCAATGCCTGATGCAACCCTGCGAACTTGGCTGAACCAAGGATCGCCGGTTGCGACATGAAATACTTTCCAAACAATTCGCGGTGCTCGACCATGGCACGCTCAAGCGGCTGAAAAATGACGCCACGCTTTTTCAGCTGATCGGAAACGACATCGCGTTCGATGAGCTGGTCGCCAGCAAAAATCAAACGCGCCGCAACTTTGTCGAGCCCGCGCGATTGCTCGAGAATCGCGTTGCGCTCCATATCCGGCAATGCTCCGCCAAACTTGAACGGCGTTAGATTGAGAAGATCGACATCGGCAAATCGCCAGGCCTGGTCCTTCCGCGTCGGCTTCGGCAGCGCTTCGAATTGCGTCCAGGCAGCGCGTTGCTGCTCCCGAAACCACTCCGGAAAATCGCGCGACTCAACCGGACCGGAAAGGATCGATCCGATCGCCGTTGTTTCATCATGAGCGACTGATGACATGAACTTAGACAGTAACGGCGACCGTGAGGCCGCCGTACCTGAATTG
>QHOD01000270.1 GCA_003218615.1 Verrucomicrobiota bacterium | reverse complement strand
ATCGGGAATTGGCGGACGAGATCATTCACGAAACCGTTGACGCTTAAGCTCATGGCCTGCGCTTCGGTTAACCCGCGCTGTTGCATGTAGAAGATCTGCTCGGCGCTGACCTGGCTCACGCTCGCTTCGTGTTGAACGGCGTTGCCGGTGCCGCGCACGGTGATTGCCGGATAGGTGTCCGTGCGGCTGGTCGAGTTGATAAGAAGCGCGTCACAATCGGTGTTGTTTTTGCAGTTTTTGAGATGTTTCGGCACATGCACCAAGCCGCGATAAGTTGCGCGACCTTTGCCGATGGAGATCGATTTGGAAATAATGTTGCTGGTCGTTTCATCGGCCGCGTGAATCATTTTCGCGCCGGTGTCCTGATGCTGGCCGTCGTTGGCGAGAGCAATGG
>QHOD01000269.1 GCA_003218615.1 Verrucomicrobiota bacterium | reverse complement strand
AACCTTCCATATAGGTCACTTCCGAACCTTCATCGGCAATGATGAGCGTGCGCTCGAATTGGCCGAAGTTTTCGGCGTTGATGCGGAAATAAGCCTGGAGCGGATGTTTCACTTTGACGCCGGGCGGGACGTAAATGAAGGAACCGCCACTGAACACGGCGGAATTCAGCGCGCTGAACTTGTTGTCACCGATCGGGATGACTTTGCCGAACCATTTCCGGAA
>QHOD01000044.1 GCA_003218615.1 Verrucomicrobiota bacterium | reverse complement strand
AGAATAACTCGTGTAGATAAAGAAGCCTTTGCCTGACTTCGCCACGAGCAGGCCGCCATCGAGCGGCTTTTCTTTCGGATCGTTGCACGACAGAATCGGCGTCCAGGCGGGATCCCACTTGTTAGGAAAATAGAGGCCACGTTCCTGCACCCAGTCCTCGAAATCCTTCGACGTGATTTTATTGGGTCTGGTCACAAGCGGATGATTAGTCGCCAGAATGCGCACTTCGGCATTTTCGTCAGTAACGCGGTCGCGCGAAATTTCCAATGGATACGGCGCCATTTCCTTGGTCTTGAGATCGGCCGTGGTGTTGTACTGGGCGATTGCGACCCCCCCATTTTGTACGTACGCAAATAGTTCGGGCAGCCAGGTGGATATTCGATCATCTGTGTTGTAAGCGCGGATTCCGAGCACAACGGCAGAGAATTGCGCCAGGTTCTTCGCCGTGATATCGCCATCGCTTAACATCTTCACTGTGTAACCAATCTGCTGGAGGCTCTCCGGAACATCGTCACCGGCGCCCGGAATGTAACCAATGCGCTCTCCTTTTTTCCGGATATTCGCACGAACCACCTTGACCTCCGCCGCCGGCATTAAGGTGTGAACGCCGATGTGCGGATAGGAAATGCGCACGCGTCCGAAAGCATATTCGCGACCATCGATGGAAGCGATAGCCCGCAACGTTCCTTCGCTATCTTGCTCCGGCGGCTTGACCGTAAATGCCGCAACCGTCTCCGCATTGGCTCCCTTTAGGTCGATCTGCACAGCGGCGGGATCGACATGCCAGCTATCAGGCGCGGTCAATTTCAGTTGTCCCTTAACCGGTCCGGTGGATGCAATCACACGCACTGGAACGGACTTCGGTTGATTCGTCGCGAACATCAGCACGCCGTTGGCGAAATTCGTGAAAACAGGCGGTGCAATGACCAAAGCTTGTCGCAATTCGCCCGCCACCGGATCCACCGTGCGGTATCTCGTGTCGACAACGTAACGAAGTTCCTGCCCGCTAACTTGCAGCGTTATTTCTATCGGAAGATGAGGCGGGTTTTCCGGCAAACCGATAAGTTTCTGATCATCGACCGCAAACGTGCCGAGCGTTCCCGGCTGGCGAAGCCAGTAGGGTTGGGAATAAGGCGTGTTTTCCGGAATCTTGCACGACAGATCTTTCGCGACTAGCTCGTTAGGCGGAAGCGCTGCATCGATTCGCGTCGAGTCGCCCGAGAGAGGAAACCGTACTTCCTGCAGTGTGACTGGAATATTCCAACGATTAATTGCTTCGAGTTTAACAGCAGCGGTCTGCCCCGGCGTCATCGTTGCGTTGCTCGTCGACGCCTCCACATGCAACCCGAGACATGCGGCGATGATTTGATCCAACTCCGCTTTCTTCTTCGGGACCCATCCCTCATCTTTGAGTCCGCTCAACGCTTGCCGGACCTCCAAGAGGTCAGCCACCGATGCAGCCGGATCGGCTGGATGAAATTCCGAAATGACCTGACGAATCTTTGCAGCAACCGATGCCGAATTCGGAACCCGCGACCAACCCGTATCAACGCCTTCGAAAAGCGCGCTCGTCATGGGCTGACCTTCCAATAGCTTGAAATATTCCTTGCGCGCTCCGCGCCGCGGCGGGCTGCCCACGCCCTGGCTCTTGTGCATGCTCAAGCTAGCCGCCGCAATTTCTGTGTAGGCCTTACCGAGAAGCGGATTGTAACCGCCAGCTTCCAAGACGGTGAGACCGGTTGGATCGAACGGCAGGTTCCGGTTGGAAAAGAAAAATGGCGATGTGTTCCAAACCAGCCGTGCCGGGCGCCAGGGTTTCACCAAAGCCAGTTGCTCTGGAAATCGCTTCGGGTCGCCCGCGGCCGCAAACGCCTCCTGCGCCAGAATCGACGACGCCGTATGATGACCGTGGGTCAGATGATCCTCCGGACTAAAACGAGTCACCACCACATCCGGTCGAAACTTCCGGATCACCCAAACCACATCGGAAAGAATCTTGTCGTGATCCCAGATCCGCAGGGTCTCCTCCGCCGTTTTTGAAAATCCGAAATCGACCGCCCGTGAGAAGAACTGCTGGGCATGATCAAGTCTCCGGGCGGCGAGCAATTCCTCCGTGCGAATAACGCCGAGGCGCTCGCGCAATTCCGGCCCGATTAAATTCTGACCACCATCTCCGCGCGTGATTGAAAGATAAGCCGTGTCATAGAGTGAGCCGTTTGCCCACAACGCCATTAGATTTGTGTTCTCATCATCGGGATGAGCCGCGAGATAGAGAACCCGGCCGAGAACATTAAGTTTTTGCAGGGCGAGTTGAATCTCGCCACTACTCATCGCTTCGGGAAATAACAGCGGCGCGTCAGCGGCACTTGTCGTGCGAGATGCCACCGTTACGGTAATAGCGACGGCTGTTAGCCAACTCCGCGAAATCCGCCGACGCATCCCCTGCAACATTAGGCTCGCGACTGTGAACGTCCCTGTAAGCACCTTCGTTCCACGTCTGAGGATCGGGTGAGTCGGTGCGCCGCTATTTATTGATATCCTGCTTCGACTGCAGTCGATCGATCAGCGCTTTGATGCTTTGCTTCTGCGCATCGGTAGGAGCTGCACTTTGTGCCTGCGTCGCCTCCGCCGTGGCGCCAGCAAAGTCGCCAGCCGCGGACTTGATGCGGGCCTGTGCCAAATATCCGTAAACAGTTTGCGGAAACCGCTTTGCGACTTGTTGGAAGATCTCCATCGCTTCAGCGCCCTGCTTCTGACTCTGTAAGCGTCGACCATATGAATAGAGTTGTAGTGCGGTCGCAATTTCGACGGCATGATTCCAGGTGGTTTTGGCCTCATCCGCGCGGTTCAGAGCTTTGAGAATATCCGCTTTGGTGCTGAGATTATCGAACCTTTCTTCATTCTGAATCGAGGCATCGGCCCATCGCAACGCCTCATCGAGATTGATCTTTTTGGTCAAACAAAATTGAGCCGCCTCGTCCAGAGCCTGCCAGGTAAATTGGCCGCGTCCCTTTAGTTGCTCCCGGATGTTCTGCAGCGTCTGCTCCGAGTCCTTAATCGAGACGGTGAAGGGAACCCCCAACTTCTCCCATTTCAAGGTCACGGCCGTCGATTCCGGCTTCAAATCTTCAAACTCGAATTCCAGCGCCTCTTTCATCTCAGCGAGAGGGCGCGGTTTCACATTTACGCGCAGAGCATCTTCCTCCTGCTTGTAACTGTAGCTCCCCCATGCCGTATTGGTTTTTGAAAAAATCACCGTCCATGAATCCGGGTTCGGGATCATGTGCAGTCCATAAATTCCTTTGGCCAGCGGTTGTCCCTCCACCGAAACCGGATCGCTAAATTCAATCGTTGTGTTTTCATTCGCGCCCGCCCGCCAAACCTTGCCGTAAGGAACGAGGCCTCCCCAAATCTTTCGTCCGTTCACCATGGGGCGATGATATTTGACTGTAATATCCGTCAGGGCGATGTGTTGTTTGACCTCGGCAGCCTGACTGACATCGGGCAGATTCAAATCGTTTTCTGCAGAAACAGTCCCGCCAAGTGCGAGAATGGCAAGGCAAACAGCAAGTGGCTTAAGCGTGAGCGTTTTCATAATTGTGGTGATTACCCTTCTCAGATTTCCGGCACTCCGCTACCAGATAATTGCAAGATTTTTCTTGGACGCCATTGGTCGAATTGACCTCCGCGCATACTGCGGTTGTCGGTGGTGGGGGCGAGTCAAACGCAACCAGCTACGCCACGTTTTTCAGCCGCTCAGATCCACGCTGTGATTTGCTTTACGAGGCAGCGGGAAACGCGATCGAGACGCACGAGTACATTCTTTCGCCATTCCGAAATCGAAACTGATCGCTGCCAGTTCCGCTAGAGGTCGCCGGAGAATTCCCCGGATGCAGGAGCACTTCGTTTGAGTCGGTTTCGTGACATCGCGCTTTCTGCATTGCCACCTGAGCTCCCTTTCAACACGGGGATTCGCATTCAGGATGCATTCGACCGATATCGTGGGATAGTTCGAGTGTTCGACAGTCCCGATTCCCTGGCTCCATCTTTCGACACACATGCTATTAGCCACGCGAAGGCCTAACCAGCCGATGCAGCCGACCGCGATCCGTCGTTTTGATTTGTTTTTCATGGGTCCTCTTCTTTTTGCCGTCTGCGTCCTCGCTCGCGGCGGCTGAGCTTGTTCTCGTTAGGCAAGTGAGCTCGGATATTGAGATGAGCGGCCAGCCTTCAGGGCAGGACTTTGCTGGGCGGGTGGTCATTGTGACCGGCGCCTGGCGCGGGCTCGGGCGTGCCGCGGCGGAGCGCTTTCGTGAACGGGGTGCCGCGGTCGCAGTGAATGTTCGTGACCGCGCGCGGGCCGAGAATCTCGCCGCGTCGATCGGCGGACGCACGCTCGCCGTGCCGGGTGACATCGCCGCACCCGGTGTCGCGGAAGAGATTGTGCGGATGACACTGGAGCGCTTTGGCCGCGTCGACATTGTGGTTAACAATGCTGCGCTCGCGCTTTCCACACGGTTTCCTGATCTGACTGCGGAGGAATGGCGCTCCGCGCTGGAGGTCAATCTCACCGCGCCATTCCTGCTCACGAAAGCGGTCCTCCCGGCGATGCAGGCTCAACGCTACGGCCGGATCATAAACATCTCCTCGTCCGCAGGCCGAATGGTCAGCACGCTGGGCGGCGCGCATTACACCGCATCCAAGGCGGGCCTGCTCGGCCTCACCCGCGCCGCAGCGAAGGAACTCGGCAAATTCGGTATCACCGTGAACGCCGTTTGTCCTGGGATGATTGACACGGAACTGACGCGGGAGAACGCCAATGACGAATTGCTGCAACGCCTCGCAGCAAGTTACCCGATCCCGCGCATTGGCACCGCGCGCGAGGTCGCCGACTTGATTTGCTTTGCTGCCTCGGAGGCCGCTGGATACATCACCGGCGCATCGCTCGATATCAATGGTGGCGACTTGATGATGTGATGAAAGAAAGCGCGCGCGTTCTTCTCGCTCTCGTCGCCGCGATTCTTCTCGGTGTCGTCATCGCGGCATCGCATATCGCCTCACTGATCCGCTTCGCTGACGCGATCGCGCCGATCGGTACGCTCTGGGTCAACGGCATTCGCATGACGGTGATCCCGCTCGTCATCTCGCTGCTGATCACCGGAGTCGCATCGGTGTCGGACATCAAGTCGATCGGCCGGCTTGGGGGACGGACGCTCGTGACTTTTGTGCTGCTTCTCATTGGAGTCGCCGCCGTCATCATTCCGGTCGCGATGGCGATGTTCGCGCTCCTTCCGCCTCACGGCGAACTGCAATTTCCACCCGGCGCGATTGAAGCGGCGAATGAAATCTCTGCGGGAGGACAGGCACAGACGTTTTCGACGTGGCTTGTCTCGCTCCTCCCTGCGAATCCGATCGCCGCCGCCGCGAGTGGGGCGATGATGCCGCTGATCCTTTTCACGCTGCTCTTCGCGCTGGCAATTTCGCGCTGCCCAGAGGCGTCGCGTCAGACGCTGACGCGCTTCTTCCGCGCGCTAAGCGACGCCATGCTCGTCCTCGTCCGCTGGATTATCCTCGTTGCGCCACTGGGCGTATTCGCGCTCGTCCTTCCACTGGCCGTCCATGCCGGCGCGATGCTGGCGGGCGCGATTGGCTTCTATGTCGTTGCCTACTCGGTCGCGAGCATCGTCGTTACGCTGCTGCTCTATCCTGTCGTGGCAATCGCAGGTCGCATCCCGCTGCGGCGCTTCGCGCTTGCCGCGCTGCCGCCGCAGCTCATTGCCTTCAGCTCGAGCTCCTCGATCGCGGCGCTGCCGGCGCTCGTCGAGACGGCCGAGAAGAACCTGCAATTACCCGAGCCGGTCACCGGATTTGTCCTGCCTCTTGCCGTTTCCACCTTCAAGATCGCCGCACCAGTGTCGTGGACGATCGGCGCGCTGTTCGTCGGCTGGTTCTATGGCGTGCCGGTCAACGCCAACAGCGTTGCAACGATCGCCTTCGCCGCAGTGTTCCTTGCGTTCGCTGTGCCGGGCATACCGCGCGGCGCGTTCATCATGCTCACTCCACTCTTTCTAGCCATCGGTCTGCCAGCCAATGGAATCGGGATCCTGATCGCAGTCGATGCGATCCCCGATGTCTTCGCTACAGTGCTAAACACGACCGGTCATCTCACCGCGGCCGCGCTGGTCGCGCGAAGCTCCGTGGACAACGCTTCGCTCGATCGAACCGAAGCAGGCGAACCTGAACCGAATGAGATTATCGCGCATGAGCGTTTCTAAACCATTTGGACTGGAAGCTCATTCCCGTGCAATTCAATGGCTCTGCCGTAGTGACTCTCTATCTCATCGCCGAAAAAAGGCACCCGCGAAGGCATTCACGGATCAAATCGAGCCGTTATGATGCTCCTCTATAAGTTGGTTTGGGTTTTGCATCGGAGCCGCTATTGCGGTGCCGCTGAGCGTGCTGGTCTGTCTTCGGTATCTTCTCGCCGCCTCGACGGCTGATAAAGCAGAGTACTGGTCATCCTTCTGCCTGTTGGCGAGGATGAACCGAGTGCGCTTTGCGAAAACGTTCCAGATGAGCAAACGCAAACCGCGAACATGGCCTAACCCTCCACTTTTCGGCCATTTCGTGAAGACGCCCATCACACTGAATCACTCATTACCGGCTCGCTTGTAGCGCGGGCAGCGGCGCGTGATGGCGCAGGACCGGCGGCGGGGTGTCGCCCTTCAGCATCAGCCAGAGGATGCGGTTGTAGAGCTGATCGTCAATGCGGTCGGCAGCGCTCAGGTCAAGGCCTTCCGACAACATAGCCGCTGTCGTCTTTGCCGGGTTCTTCTCGTTGAGGTCCTGCTTGGGGATGATCGGCGTGTACGGCGTGAGATCGGGCGTAGGCGAGAAGATGTCGGCCAGCGAGCAGCTGAAGTAATCGAACTTCGACAGCCGCCCCATGTGCAGGATATCCTCGATCGCAGCGACGACGTCGGTGGTGTTGACGAAGCGGTGGATCGTCCCGGGCTTGTTGTACGCAGAGATCGCGTAGAACGGCGCGCGATGCGAGTCGACGTGGTCGGGACCCGCCTGCGCGTCGTCTTCGACGACGAAAACCAACGTGTCCTTCCAGCGCGGGCTGTGCGAAAGCGCCTCGACAAGACGCGCGAGTGCGAGGTCGTTGTCGGCCATGCAGGCCTTCGGCGTGCACTTCCCCGGGCGTCCGGCCGCGAGGTGATCGTTCGGCAGGTGCATGATCTCGAGCTGCGGCATGTTGCCGTGCGCGAAGAAGTCCTTGAACTCGGCGAGCCACGCGTCGATGCGGTTTTGGTCCAGCGTCGTGAGGTCGAAGGGCTTGTACGTCGGGCTGACGTCGGGCGGCAGGTCCCTGGGCTTGTTCGGCCAGCCAACGCCGGGGACCATCTCGCCGTAGTCGCGGAACGTCACGCCACACTTGCGCGCCTCGGTCCAGAGAAAGCCCCGCTCGGGCGTGTCGGCCTCTTCGCCGTCCATGTCGCCCCGCTTTCCGGCGTAGCCCGACGGGATGACTTTCTCGCCGTAGTCGGTCACGTACGCTGCAGTGGACCAGATGTGTCCTTGCGAGCTGACCTCGGCGTTAGTGAAGAAGCGGTCGAAGAGCCCGAAGCGCCGCGCCAGCGCGTGGTGGTTTGGGGTGACAGTGATGTCCGGGAAGTAGACGAGGCTGGCGTCGCCGTCGCCCTCCTTCATGTCGCCGAGCACCTGATCGTAGGTGCGATTCTCCTTGATGATGTAGATCACGTGCTTGAACGGTGGATAGCGTCGTGGCGCAGATTGCCGTTGCCAATTGTTCGCGGCGGTAACACGCCGGGTTAAGGCGGCCAGTTTAGCCGCGCTCATGCTTGACGGCAGCACCCGCAGGCTGCCATTCAACTGCCCCAGCACATAGGCCAGTGGTTTCCCAAAGGGGAAGTTGGTAGGCACGGGACCGTCTGGGTTCGCATGAGTGCCGTGACCTTTGCCTGAGAGAATCAGCAGTTGCGTGCTGACTTCTGCAGCCGCGGTCGGATACCAGTCGGTCGGGATGCGTCCGAGCAACTTGCCCGTGGCGAGATCGAAAACGGCCACGGCATTGTTATCGGCTTCCGCAATCAAAAGCTGCTTCTGATCGGCGCTGACAGCGAGGCCATTGGGAGTGCTTCCTTCGGGCGGAGCCCCGGGCGCTGAATCGTGAAGATAACCGATCACTTTCCGGGAGCGGGTATCCACGGTGGCGACACGATCACTCCCGGCAAGTGCGACGTAAACACGCGAGCCGCTTGCCGCCAATGCTGAGGGGTGGCGGCCAACTTCGATGCGTCCGAGATAGGCGAGTGTGCCCTCAGCGAGAACACGAAACTCTGAGATGGTCGAGCCGCCCCACGCGGAGACGAAGAGATGGCCGTCGGCGCTGACAATGACGCCGTAGGGGTAGTGATCGGTGGGGAACCGCTGCACGACCTCGCCCGTGGCGGCGTCTATGACCGCAAGGCGATCGCCGATGTTTTCAGCCACGTAAACGAACTTGCCGTTTGGCGCGACTGCAAGGCCCGCCGGATAGCTGGTGCCCATACCGTCAGCGCTCTTCGCCTTGGCTAGCTCGAATTTATTCGTGAGTGTGGCTGCGCCATCCTTCCACGCATAAACGAAGATCGTATCGGTGTTGCCGCCGGAGACGTAGAGGGTGCGGCCGTCCGACGAGAAGGCAGCGCCGTAGAACGCGCCATTCTGCAGCAGTGTCTGCGTGACCTGTCGCGTCTTTAGATCGACGACTTGGATGCCTTGCTCGCGCCAGCCGCTGAGCACCACAATGGCTTTGTCCCAGTTGTGCGCGACCACGACGTTGAGCGGCAGGCTGCCGAGCTCGACAACATCGCCGATGGGATCGAGGCGGACGCCGGTGGGTAGAGGCGAGGTAAAGACAGAAGTCTGTGCGGACAGCCTAGTGCATAGTAGTGCAGAGAGAGACAGAGCAATTCGACAAAGACGAAGCAAGCGCATGGTATCCTCACAGTGACATGATTGCGGATAATGCTTTAAGCAACGCAGCGTTCATAGCTTCTTTGCCGAACGCCCTCAGCGGAGCTGGCCGTTTTCGCTCTTGAACTGTCGACGGGAACGCCGTCGAGTAGCGCCATCTTTCAGCTCGAAAATATCCGAAGGCGCTACAAAACCGCATCGGCGATAAAGTGATTTGCTTGCGGGACTCGCCCACAAAATCACCGCGTCGGTGCCTCGAGAGCGGCACCATGATAGCGCTTTGTTCAACAATCTTTTGCCGAGTCCCTTGTCCCGCATTTCCGGGACGACATAAAAATTGGTTACATAAGCATGTAGTTCCGGTTCGTCCTTAAGCGGGTTGGGGATTTTCTCAAGCACTGCACGCAAACGTGGCCGAGCAACCGTTTGCCGTCGTCCAACACCCAGCTCCGCCACGGACAAGAGCGGACGCGAAAACGCTTTCGCATCCGTCAAAGCACGCGCCATTTCAGTTCGCGCGAATTTCGTTTGGTTTCCCACAGACGTATTCCGCCGAGAAGTGCATTTTCATTTCGCCCGTGCTTGATTCCCTTTGGCAGGCGACCGAAACGGTGCACCAGGCCGCCGCCGAGTACGACGTAATCGGCGATGAAAGATTTCTTTAATTGCACGACCGCATAAATCACTTCGCGTTTCCATTTCTTTTCTCCAAGAAGCGCCACACCTGGAATGCCGAGGTAATCCTCGATGATTTTACCATCGGGATACGGCAGGTCGCCGAGCTCGAGAGGCATCAAGGTCTTGTCCCACACCAGCGCGGAGCCGAGCCCAGTCCCAAGTCCCAGAAAGAGCATGCGCCCGCCGCGGTAACTGCCGAGCGCTTGCATGGCTGCATCGTTGATCAAGCGCACCGGAGCGCCTAGGGCCCTGTTGAAATTGAATCCGATCCATCCTTTGCCCAAATGTTTCGGATCTTTCATGATGCGTCCTTTCCGCACCGGCGCAGGGAAACCGATTGAGGCCACGTCGAACTTCCAGCCCCGCACGTTCTCCTTAAGCTTCGCGATCAATTGTTGCGGTCTCATGCCCCGCCCGGACCCAAATTCACGCTCATTGCAACGCGACATGAGCAGTTTGATGTATGTGCCGCCGACGTCGACGACGAGAACTCTTTTCTTCATGAGCGACCGCCCCGAAAACTCTCGGGGTGGTTCTATCGGCCGCGTCCGATCAATCCCTTCAGACGCTGAGCCGCGCTTTTCTTCTCCGGTTTGGCCGCCGTGCTGGCGGGCCAGCATTCCACAATTTCAAGCGCGAGGAACCGGAAGAGCGTCAGGCGCGCCGATTTTAAATCGAGCCGCAGATTCTTCGCAATTTGCTGGACGGATCGGACGCCATTGAATTGCGAGGCGAATTGCGCCTCGTCGGAGGTCAGCTTCAGTTTTTGAATCCGCTCGAAACCATCTTTGGTGTAGGCCGGAATCGATGCTGGGTTGAAGTTTACGTGCTGATCGAGACTCTGAACAAAACGCAAAGTCTCCAATGCCCAGTCGTCCACGTTAGGCTCCGCGGATACGTCGCTCGCGTCACTCAATAGTTCGGCATTCTTCTCAAACATGATCCACACGCTCGGCACGCTCCAAAGCTGGGAGAAAAGCCGTTGCCCATAATGCTGGACTAGCTCTATCGCGGGTTGGCGCGGGATCGATTGCTGCCGAGCGAGGGCAAGGAAAAACGGGGTCCCGGTCTCACTCTGTTGAGCGCGTGCCTTGTCAACAATTTCCGCATCGACATTGGCGAGAACGGCTGGCGTCTCCTGACAATAAAGGTCAGGGTCACGGGTCGTGGCGAAAACAATCTCGCCATTCTGCGTCAGGAGTTCGATTGGCTCCCGGTCCCAGAACGATCGCAGCACGCCGGTGAGTTTCTCGTTTGCGATCGCTTGCAGCGCGCGGCTCAAAGAAAGCAAGGTCTTTTGGCCACAAAAGTAAACGTCCGCCGTGGCGGATTCCTGTGGTACATCCACGTCTGCGGTAGTCGCGGCGGGTTGCGCCCACTCGCCGGCTGGTTGCGACGTGCTCCACCATTCCTGGGATTGAGCGGCGCCTTTTGCTTCCGTGTCCGCCGGTCGGTCGGGCTCGTCCGGTGGCGCGCCGGTTCCCTCGGAAGAAGTTTTCTCTTCCTGTGGAGCGTACCGGCCGCTGGATTGATCCAATTGTTCAATATCAGAAGGTTCGACTCGACCTTCTGTTGGTTCCGGTTCGCCCAATGATTTCTGCATAATAGTCCTCCAGGATTTTGCTAAGCAAATCCCATGTGAAGGCTTTACTCAAGAACCCAATAATCGCAACGGCGATCTCTCGCGCCCGGTCGCGAACCGACGCGCAAGCTCTCGCCGGCTGATTTTCCCGCGCTCATTCACCGGAATCGAGTCCACAATAAAAATCCGCTTCGGCACCTGCCAGCTGCTCAACCTGCCGCGGCAAAATTCCAAAAGATCGGCCTCGCTCAAGCCCGGTGATGCAACCACGCATGCCGCCACTTCTTCATTGCGGAGGGCCGACGCCCGCCCAAATACAACCGCCTGGCGCACACCGCTACAGCGCAGCAAATGCGCTTCCACTTCCTCCGGATTGACCTTTTTCCCCGCGACATTTATTACATCTGAAACCCGGCCAACAATCCGAAATCCGTTTGCGGTTCTGCTCAACAGATCGTCAGGAACGAAACATCCACCGCTAAGTTTTGCTTCATCGGATTCGGGAAAATAGCCGTCGCCTACTGCGTCGCTGCGCACGAAAATCTGGCTGGCTGAGGTTGTCGGATTGATCATCTCCAGATCTACGCCCTTCATCGGCGGACCGACAAAACCTTCCAACTCATTTGTCCCATCGCGATCGTAGCAAATCCCGCCGCATTCCGACGCGCCGTAGAACGAATGGATGGGCATCTTGAATTTTTGCCGAAACTGTCGCGCAACAGTGACGGCGAGTGGTGCACCCGCGGAAATGCAGAGGCAGAGTTTTGGCAGCGCTGGGACGTCCTCCATTTCGCAGAACGCCTGATAGAAAAGCGGCATTCCGGGGAAAATCGTTGCGTTGGTCGTGGCAAGATCGACAAGCACGGCGCGAGGCATCCGATCCCGGCTCAACACCATCGGCACGCCGCGCGCGATCAACGGGGTGAGTAAATTGCTGAATCCGTAAGAATGCGAAATTGGAATGACACCGAAATTCAGATCGACATCGCTGATTCCCATCGTGTCGCAAATCTGATTGCAATCTGCGAGGAGCTGCTCGCTCCGAAATCGGATCGCGCGCGGCGCAGCCGTCGTGCCGGAAGTGAGTTTCAAGATATTCGGCGGATTTTCGCCCCATCTGGCTGTAGAGGCCGCTGTCCTCAGCGGCAAAACCTCAGGGGAATTTCCGCTGGGGATAGCGGACACCACAGATCTCGCCTGGCAGACTTCCAGCGCTGCGTCGCGCTCTTGATCGCTGATCGATTGCTCTAGGGGAAGAACAACCAGCCGCTTGCGCAGACAAGCGATCAAAATCGACGGCCAATCTTCGTGGTTTCCGATTTGGATCGCGATGACGCTTCCGACGCCGAACACGTCGACCTTGGTCTCGAAATCGCGCGCGCGTTCTTCGATGTCGGAAAATTTTCGCAGGACCTGGCCGCGCGTGTTGAAGATTGCGGGTGAATCTTTCGCGCGACCGACGGTTTCCCTCCAGCCTGCAAGCAATGCGTCATTCGATTTCATCTCTTGCACCAGTAGCTCCGCGCGGCTACATTCCGCGTTCCTTTTTGAAGATGAAAGCAGGCATTCATCCAGAGTATTACGAGACCGATATCGTGTGCGCGTGCGGCGCGGTGTATCACACCCGCTCGACGCGTCGGGATATTAAGATCGGTATTTGTGCCGCTTGCCATCCATTTTTCACCGGCGAACAAAAGTTCGTCGATACTGCCGGGCGTGTGGAAAAATTCACCCGCCGTTACGGCAGCACCAAAGCCACGCGGGCCTCGAAGGGTTAGCTCTCTTCTGTAGCATTCGCCGCGGCGAACGCATTCTTCCCCCGAAAACATTCGGGGCTACAGACATATGGATTTCAATCATTTAATTGAACGTAAACGGGAACGCTTCGCAGAACTCGAACGCGAAGTCGCTGATCCGCGTCTCTTTGATAATCGCAAGCGCGCCGGCGAAATCATGCGCGAACATGCGAGCATCAAGGGCATGCTCGAACGCTGGAACGAGCTAGAGGCGGCGCGACGTCAGTTGGACGACAACCGCGAGCTCGCCACTTCGCGAGATGTCGAGATTGCGGCCATGGCCGACGATGAAATTCCCGATTTGGAAAAACGGGTGGCCGACCTTGAGCGCGAGATCCAAATCAGCCTGCTCCCGCCGGACGAGAATGAGAATCGAGATGCGATCGTGGAAATCCGTGCCGGCACGGGTGGGAATGAAGCGGCGATTTTCGCCGCCGATCTCTACCGGATGTACAATCGTTACGCGGAATCAGCCGGATTAAAAACCGAGGACCTGGAATCGAGTCCATCTGAGCTTGGCGGACTGAAAGAAGTGATTTTTCGCGTTTCCGGTGAATCGGTTTTTCGAAAACTGCGTTACGAAAGCGGCGTTCACCGCGTGCAACGTGTTCCGGCGACAGAAGCGCAGGGTCGCATTCACACCTCCACCGCCACGGTGGCGGTGTTGCCAGAAGCGGAAGATGTCGATCTTGAATTGAAGCCTGAAGATTTACGCATCGAAGTTTCGCGCTCCGGCGGCCCCGGCGGGCAAGGTGTAAACACGACAGATTCCGCCGTGCAAGTCCTGCACATTCCGACGAACACGATCGTTCGTTGTCAGGACGGACGGAGTCAGCTCAAGAACAAGG
>QHOD01000268.1 GCA_003218615.1 Verrucomicrobiota bacterium | reverse complement strand
CAAACCGACGGGTGCTGGTCAGCAATTTCAAAAAGCGAAACCCTCGGGGCACGTTGCCGCACCACAAGGTCGTCCGGCGCACGTGAGTACCGCCAAGGGGCAGTCAGTGGGCGCCGGAGTAGGGAAGATAAAAGGAAAGAAGGGTGCACAACAGGTCACTACAACGGGTGGACAGGTTGGAGCTGGTGGAGCTGGCATGCAGAAGACAAAAGGGAAAAAGGGTGCACAACAGGCCACTACAACGGGTGGACAGGTTGGGGCTGGTGGAGCTGGCGTGCAGAAGACAAAAGGGAAGAAGGGTGCACAACAGGCCACTACAACGAGCGGACAGGTTGGTGCTGGTGGAGCTGGCGTGCAGAAGACAAAAGGAGCCGCAGCGAGCACGACTCAGGCGAATGCCAAGCCGTTTAAGGCGCAGCATTTCAATCTGCCAACCAAGACGCCTCCAACAAAAATCGCAGCCGTAAACTTCCAGCAAGGCAGACACATCCAAGGGAGCCAAAACTGGCAAGGCTCACAGTATACGGTTTTTCGCAACTATTCATCACAATGGCATAACAGGAACTGGTGGAGCGGCCATTACAACCGAGTAATTTTCGTATACGGTGGATGGTATGCCTGGAATGCGGGCTACTGGTATCCGGCATGGGGCTATGCTCCAAATTCGTATTATGCTTATGACGGGCCGATCTACGGCTATAATGGCTTGCCGCCCGATCAGGTGACCGCCAATGTCCAGTCCGCGTTGCAACAGCAGGGGTATTATCACGGCGAAGTGGACGGTCTGCTCGGACCGCTCAGCCGTGCCGCGATCGCAGATTACCAGCGTGATCGCGGGCTATACATAACATCTGCAATCGATCGGCCAACGCTGCAATCATTGGGGATGACGTAGCAAAATTTTTGTTCTCAGAAAGCCGCCGCAAATTCCTGCGGCGGCTTTTTCGCGTACACGCATCTCGATGTTGCAACATGTCGATCTTGGCGGCAGATGTTGCTCGTGCAGCCTCAATTGATCGCACGCGATCTTTTCCAATCATTCCGGATGGGCGCTCGACGGATCGAAGTCTTGCGCGGCATCTCGATGGACATTTCCAATGGCGAAGCGGTCTTTCTCTCAGGTGCGTCCGGTGCGGGCAAGACCACACTGCTTTATACTCTTGCCGGATTGGAACAGCCGGAATCTGGAACGGTTAAATTCGAAGGCCGCCAGCTCTACGCGGGCAGTTCGGCTGCGCAGGCCCGCCTGCGCAACGAGAAGATGGGTTTCGTTTTCCAAGGTTACTTTCTGTTGCCTGAACTGACAGCGCTGGAAAACGTGCTGCTTCCAGCAATGATCGGGCGGAAAGCGACAGAAAGAAGCGCCGAAGAGAGTTTGGCCGCGGTCGGTCTGGGGGACAGATTGCATCATTTGCCGGCGGAACTTTCCGGTGGCGAACAGCAACGCGTCGCGATTGCGCGTGCATTGACGAACAGCCCGGACATTATTTTCGCTGACGAACCGACTGGCAATCTCGATTCCAAAACTGGCGATGAAATTATCGATCTCCTCCTGAATCTGGTGCGGGAGCAAAAAAAGACGCTACTCGTTGTGACCCATGACGCTCGCCTGGCCGCGCGCGGCGACCGTCAGTTGCATATCAAAGACGGCGTGTTGCAATAAACGAAGCAGTTTTAAACATTTCATTTTGTAGCTTGAATTACTTTGTAAAACGCCGGACATATTTGTTGCGATTATGAAAACGACTGACGCGTTGATGCTGGACGAGCCGAAAACTCACGAGCCTACTGCCGAGGCAGTAATTGAACCCGCGATTGAAAGTCGCCCGCGGCCCACTGCACCGGGCGTCAAGGACGCGAAGATTTACATCGATGGGAAGTTTTATTCCGAAGCTAACGCGAAGATTTCTATCTTCGATCATGGTCTGCTTTACGGCGACGGAATTTTCGAGGGCATTCGCTTTTACAATGGACGTGTCTTCCGGCTCGAGGAACATCTTGCCCGGCTGTGGGATTCAGCGCGCTCGATCTGTCTCGAAATTCCAATGTCGATGCGGGGCATGACAGAGGCGGTGCTGGAGACAATCCGGCAAAACCATCTGCGGGACGGTTACATTCGGCTGCTGGTCACGCGCGGGATTGGCAATCTCGGTTTAAATCCAACCCAATGTAAATACCCGAGTGTAATCATTATTGCGGCGACGATCGCTCTCTATCACGAGAGCTTTTATCGAAAGGGGTTAACCATCGTTACGTGCGCAACGCGCCGCAGCAACCCGGCCGCGCTGAATCCTGCGGTCAAATCCCTCAATTACTTGAACAATGTGATGGCGCGGATTGAGGCGAACCTGGCTGGTGCGGACGAGGCACTCATGCTGAACGATGCAGGGAACGTCGCCGAGTGCACCGCTGACAACGTTTTCATCG
>QHOD01000043.1 GCA_003218615.1 Verrucomicrobiota bacterium | reverse complement strand
AGGAGTCCCAGTCGGCAGCGCCAGGGTCAAGCGAACGAAATTGCCGCCGCACGCCCCTTAGATCGACATGGCCGGCGCGCTTCTCAATCTCCAGCAATGCAGCGTGAGGTTCGGCGGCCTTACCGCAGTCTCGGCGTTCGATTTGCAGATCAGCACGCAAGATCTGGTCGGAATGATTGGCCCCAACGGCGCTGGCAAGACGACCGTGTTCAATATCATCACTGGAGTTTATCGGCCAACTGAGGGCTCAATTACGTTCGAAAACGTGGCAATCGCTGGTCTGAAGCCAAGCGACATCGCCCGACGCGGCATTGCACGGACGTTTCAAAACATTCGTTTGTTCCCCACGCTAAACGTGTTCGACAACGTTCGCTCAGGATTTAACCAGCGTTTGCGTCACGGGCTCGCACATGCGCTTTGGCGGATGGGCACATTTTACCGCGAAGAAAACGAGGTCGCACGACAAGTGGACGAGCTCCTGGAGATCTTTGATCTCGGTAAATTTCGTGATGCGCTTTGCACCAGTCTTTCCTACGGCGATCAGCGACGCTTGGAAATTGTGCGCGCTCTGGCGACGCGGCCGAAACTTTTGCTGCTCGATGAACCTGCGGCCGGCATGAATCCACGTGAGAAAGAAAAGTTGATGGAACTAATCCAGTTTGTGAAACAAAAGTTCGGGATCGCCGTGCTCCTTGTTGAGCACGACATGAAAGTGGTGATGGGAATTTGTCAGCGCGTAACCGTGCTCGATTACGGCATCAAGATCGCGGAGGGGACTCCCACGGAGGTGCAAAAAAATCCGAAAGTGATCGAAGCGTATCTAGGAGAGGACAAGAAGGCGCGTGACAAGACGACAAAGTAAAAGAGCAAGAGAAAGGATTGCAGAATGCTCGAGCTAAAGGAACTCGCAGTTAACTACGGATCGATCACCGCGCTCCACGATGTTTCGTTGAAGGTCGGCAAGGGCGATATCGTCACGTTGATCGGCGCAAATGGTGCGGGCAAATCGACCACGCTGCGCACTGTTTCGGGATTGTTGAAGACGCGGCACGGCAGCATTCTTTATGAGGGGGAGGAGATCAGCCATCTGCCAGCCCATCGTATTGTCGAGCGGGGTATTTCACAAGTGCCGGAGGGGCGAATGATTTTCGCGAACCTGACCGTGCACGAGAATCTTTTGATGGGCGCCTACCTGCGCAAAGATCGAAATAAGCTCGGAAGCGATTTCGATTTTGTTTTCGGAATCTTTCCGCGGTTAAAAGAGCGAGCGAAACAAATTGCTGGAACATTATCAGGTGGCGAACAGCAAATGCTGGCGATCAGCCGCGCGCTCATGGGCAAGCCGCGTTGTCTGATGCTCGATGAGCCGTCCCTCGGCATCGCGCCGATCTTGGTGAAAACGATTTTCCAAAAAATTGTCGAGATCAATCAATCGCTAGGAATCACGATTCTCCTTGTCGAACAAAACGCGAACCTCGCGCTGGACGTTTCACATTACGGCTACGTCCTCGAGACCGGCCGAATCATATTGCACGATTACTCAAGCGCGCTGCGCACGAACGAACGCGTGAAAAGCGCGTACTTAGGAGGCGGCTGAGCGGCCAAGTCTAAGGGACGCTTCGTTTCCAAAGAGGATCATTCCAGCCGAGCCTCTGAGGCCTTAATCTAATCACCGGAGTTGATTCCGCGATCGCGCCGATTAGTTCTACTGCATAATTTCTCGCACAAAGACGTTGAGTTGTCCGTCTTCCTGTTTGCGCACTTCGGTGATTTCGTAGGGCCGCATCTCATCCCGACTGACGACTGCGCCCTGCTGCGGAGGAGAATAGCCGGCTGGATATTCGACGATAATGCGCGTGGACGAGCCTCCGCCAAGGTGAAGCACTTTGTCTGTCAGTTTTGTGCGCGGACGGAGCACGGCGCGATTAGCATCGGAAAAATTCACGACGAATTGTCCTTTTAAATAAATGCGTTGGCCTGCAAGTCCGTGCTCGACGACGTCTCGCAAATCACCCGTCCCGATAAGCCGCCCGAGGGGCATTTTCCCAGGAGAAAATGTTTTCCAACTGCCGCCGCCCGCATTGGAGGCCAGAGCAACCCCGGGAGTCACCGCGCTAACCGGCTGTGCAGGTAGAACCGGCACGGGTGTTGCAGTTGCGGCAGGCGAAGCCTGAGCAATGGGGACGCTGGGCGCAGGTGCAACTGTTTGCGCCGGCGTCGGAACCGGAGGTTTTGGCGTCGGCGCTGAAGCAACAGCGAACGGAGTCGAAGTTGGCGCGCCTGATTTTTGAGCGATGACCGGCTGAGCAGGCGTCGTGGCAGGGACTGGAGATTCCAGTTTCTCTTTTTTTGCGAGTTTGCCCTTTCGCGACGGTGTTGCTTTGGCTAGCTTTCCAGTTCTCGCCGGAATCGGCGTAGCGGTCGGTACCTCGACTGGCCTGGCTTGTTCGACACGCACCAATTGATTGTCGGCGGGTGGAGGCGAAGCGGTCTGACCTACGGTGATTGGACCCTGGGGTGCTCCCGTTTTTCGCTGATAATCAGCATATCGTTCCTCGGCTTTGACGCGGGCTTGCTCTTTAAATAACGGCCAGCCTCCGGCGAGATTGAGAGAAAGCGGTGGCTCAAGCCGGAACGTGCCCAGACCGCGTGTGACCGTGTAACTTCCATAAAGCAAAGGGACAGCGG
This sequence comes from Verrucomicrobiota bacterium, assembly GCA_003218615.1. GTDB lineage: Bacteria > Verrucomicrobiota > Verrucomicrobiia > Chthoniobacterales > UBA10450 > Udaeobacter. The sequence goes on along the minus strand of QHOD01000043.1, from coordinate 8,027 downwards.
TAATCAGGATGCGGCCGTCTGCCAATCGCTCTGCATGAATCACCGCAGAAAGATCATGGGTGCGCTCGAGTTTGATTTCCAACCCAACATTGAGTGTCTGCTTCATCAGCGGCAGGATTTCTGGGCTTGCCGGGTAGGGATGCTCCATGAGTAACTCGCCGCTATCGACCGCGTTCGTTAGAGCGACCATGCCCGAGGTAAATACGTCGGCAGGCTCAAGTTCCCGCGCCGCCACGATCGTGTATCGGCCTACCACGTACGGCACCAAGCCGCGCACTTGCTGATAATTTCGAATATAATTACGCAGCAGTTCAGCGTTGGTCTTGGCCAATTCAGCGCTGCCCATCCCCACATAGCGATCATATAGCTGCTTTGCGCTCAGGAATTCACCGGCCGGCGCGGCGGTCAACTCGAAACGCTTTGGCGGGTCAATTTTGTGCAGTCGTTGTAAAATTCGGTAACTGTCCGGACGCTCCGGTTGATCGAAAATGTAAAAACTGCCCAGCCACGCCGCGAGAGCGAACCCGCTCAAGAGCAAGATGGCAACTGTCCAGGCAAAATAATTGATCCTCCCTCGGGGACGAGCGTACGGTTCGTCGTAGGGGGAAGCGCCATAGTCCATCGCTTAACGTGGGAAATTCTTCGGCTTCAACCTTGCCGCGCCGTGTCGAACGACGAACCGCATCCGCACGTTCGCGACGCATTTGGATTGACGACGTGAAAACCAACGCCGGTTAAACCATCGTGGAAATCCAGGGTAGCACCGCGCAAGTAGCCGATGCTTTCGCCATCGATAAGAAATTGCATCCCGTCGCGCTCCACGACGGCGTCGCCATCCTTTTTCTCATCCAACGCCATCTCGTATTGCAGACCCGAACAGCCACCCTTTGCAATCCGTACGCGCAGACCCCTTCGCGAGTCTTGCGCCTGTGCGGCAAGTAAACTTCGCAGCTGTCGAACAGCGTTGTCCGTGACGTTGATCATCTCGAAAGAAAATACGGCGACGGCTGCGCCAAGTCAAAGGCCTGCGGTCGCATTAAACTCCGTTTTTCTTCGCAATTCGTAAGCCGAAACCTAAATTTAAACTCGCATGGGCCGGATTCGATTACTGCCAGACACCGTCGCCAGCCAGGTAGCGGCGGGCGAAGTGGTCGAGCGTCCCGCTTCCATAGTGAAAGAACTAGTCGAGAACAGTATCGACGCCGGGGCTCGCGAGATCGAAGTCTTGATTCGGCGCGGAGGAATCTCGCTCGTCCGGGTGATTGATGACGGATGCGGCATGGATCGTGACGATGCGCTTCTTTCTCTTGAACGTCATGCTACGAGTAAGATTCGATTCGCTGCCGATCTTCAAGCCGTCGCCACGCTGGGATTTCGCGGCGAGGCATTGCCGAGCATCGCCAGTGTTTCGCGGTTTCGATTAACCACGCGCGAGCCTCACGCCATCGCCGGAACCGAAATCATTGTGAATGGCGGCAAGATCGACATCGTGCGAGACAGTGGTGAAGCACCGGGGACGCAAGTCGAGGTACGCTCGCTTTTTTACAACCTGCCGGCGCGCCGCAAATTTCTCCGTTCCGAAAACACGGAAAGCCGGAATATCGAGCATCAGATCCACCTTCAGGCAATCGGTCATCCTCAGATCGCCTTCACTTTACTGCGGGAGGATCGCCTCGTATTTCAGTTACCGGTAACAGCAACGCTTAGCGATCGGATCCGAGATTTATATGGTGCCGAGCTATTGGAGCGCCTGATTCAGCTTGACGGTAACGCTTCTGGGAAAATTCAAATCAGCGGGTTCATTGGGCAAGCGGGCCTGAGCCGGCAAACGCGTGCGCAGCAGCTGATTTTCGTAAACGGTCGCGCTATCGAGAGCGGGCTCATCACTGCCGCGATCCGTGAAGGCTATCACACCGCGCTCATGAAAGGGCAGTATCCAGTCACGTTTCTTTTTCTCAATCTCGATCCGGCGGCAGTCGATGTAAACGTTCACCCGGCAAAACGCGAAGTTCGTTTTCGTGATCCGACCGCAGTGCGTGAAGCGATCGTCCACTCTGTTCAGCAAACGTTGGAGCGTGGCCGGACTAAATGGCAGGAGAAATTTCGCGCACCGATTGCGCCATTGTCCTCTGCTCCCGATAAAGTAACTGTCGATCTAAAATTGCGATCCGAGGTAACTTCTCCCGAGACTTCGCAGCGCGAATTGCCAGCTGTAGCCGGGTTCGTCGCCCCCGGCCCGTTCCTTAAACCTCATGAGGTTTCATCTCAGAGGTCGATCAAACCTGATAGCAACGAGCAGCAATTCCAGATCATTGGCGTCCTGAACAAGCTTTACGTCTTGATGGAAAATGTAAACGGGCTTGTCCTCGTCGATCAACACGCGGCACACGAGCGTATCCTCTTCGAAGAATTGCGGCGAAGAATGGAAGAGGAGGGAGTTCCAGGGCAAAAGCTGCTGCTGCCTCACACTTTCGATCTGCCGCCGCGCGATGCGGATTGGGTCGAACGCAACATGTCGATCTTGCAAAAAATGGGAATCGGAATTGAGAGCTTCGGGCCAAATACATTCAAGATCGACAGTCTTCCGGCTTTTTTGAACGCCTCAAATCCGACACAATTTATGCGCAAAGTGATCGACGATCTCAAAAACGCGAGCACGAGCAGTTCTGCGATGCGATTGGGTGAAGAGATCATCGCCAAGACCGTTTGCCGGCATGCTGTCAAAGCCAATGATCCGTTGCGTTATCCCGAGGTTGAGAAATTGATTCGGGATTTGCTCGATTGCGAGATGCCTTACTGCTGCCCGCATGGACGGCCGACAATGATCCAGATTTCGCTGACCGAGCTGGAGAAAAAATTTGGGCGCAAAATCTAATGCGCAATTTGACGCGAGGAAGCCTGCTTGCCATTTGGAACACCGGTTCTAGTTTGGCGCGGTGAAAAAAATCGAGGCGATCATTAAGCCGTTTAAAACCGAGCCGGTAAAGGAAGCACTGATGGCGGCGGGCGTGGAAGGAATGACTCTCAGTGAGGTAAAAGGCTTTGGCCGCCAAAAAGGTCACAGTGAAATTTATCGCGGCACCGAATATACGGTTGATTTTCTTCCGAAAATAAAATTCGAGATGGTTGTTCCAGATGAACGCGCCCAACGCGCCGTCGAAGCGATCTTGCGCGCAGCCAGGACGGGAAAGATCGGGGATGGAAAAATCTTCGTTGCGCAAGTAGAAGAGGCAGTGCGGATCCGAACGGACGAACGCGGGACGGAGGCGCTGTAAATCAGACGTCGGAGGTGGAATCAGGAGTCAGACTAGCAATTTAGGACTTTAACGCCTAACACCCGAATGCATGAACGAATACCTCTTGTCGATCTTTCTCGGAATTGTCGAGGGGCTGACTGAATTTCTTCCCGTCAGTTCAACCGCGCATCTGCGCATCTGCGAGGCGTTGCTGCATATCAACCTTCAGGACGGCTTTTGGAAGATGTATACGATCGTCATTCAGCTGGGCGCGATCCTGGCATTGCCGGTCTATTTTCGTGAGCGGATCCTGGCGTTTCTTCGCACTTTTCCGAGAGGCGAACGCGGCGATCGCACCATTTTCACCCATCCACTGAGTCTGACATTGATTGCATTTGTTGTTACCGCCATCCCGGCGTGGGCTTTGACCAAGCAGATTGGCAAGAACCTGGAAAATCTTTGGGTCATGGCTTGGGCGCTCCTCATTGGTGGAGTCATCATGTGGGTAGTTGACGCCGTCTTCACACGACCGCGCGTGATGCATATGGAGGAGATGAGCTTGCCACAAGCGATTTGGATCGGTGCCGCACAAATTCTTTCCGCGGTTTTCCCGGGAACTTCCCGGTCAATGTCGACGATCGCGGCCGGGCAAATCGTCGGCATGTCGCGGCCAGCCGCGCTCGAATTTTCATTTTTTCTGTCGATGCCGACGATGGTGGTGGCCACCGGCTACGATTTTATAAAGACGGTGATGCCGCATCATCACGAGTTGAATGTCGCGCCCCTGCAAATGGAGAGTCATCAGTGGATGGTACTCGCAATCGGATTTGGAGTCTCATTTTTCGTGGGGTTGGGAGTAGTCGCCTGGTTTATGCACTGGGTGCGAGCCCGCGGATTTGTACCTTTCGCTCTCTACCGGATTGTGCTTGGGATCGGATTATTGACGCTGCTCATGCGCGGGATGATGTGATCGTTGGCGATGGATCGCGTATCGTCGCGGTGGACAAGTCTCTATCAAATATCTGAGCCAAAGTTGTCCAGTGATCGGAGAAGGGGCATAGGGGATACGCGCGCGCGTTTGAATTTTAAGGGCTTGCCAATTGCGTTGAATTCATTTATCACGGCGGCTTTGATGGGGACGAAAGCTTTCACTGCTTTACTCTGTGGGTTTGCTCTTGCCGGACAAATGCGCGGGCAGGAAGTAGTCGTCGGGCGAGAGACCAAGCCAAAGCCTACCGAGCGAGCAGCCCCGATGTCCCAGCCATCGGACTCCGAATCGGGGAACGCGACCCCGACAAAGGCTCGGGTTCGCGCGAAAAAATCGACATCCACTTTGCCTACGGTGGAGCAGATGCGGATGGCTGGAGCGCTCGCTGGCGAGCGACTAACAAACCCGCCTCGGATCGAAACGACAACTACAAGGCGTGAATCCAGTCCCCAAAAGGCCAAATCGGACGCAGTGCCAGCGGAGCCAGTGCGAAAAGAAAAGCGAGTCGAACAGTCGAGCGCCCAACGTCGGTCCAAAACGGGGACAACGAAATCGGAAGTAGTTGCTCCGGTTCGACCCACAATGATCGAATCTGGGAAAGAAGAGACAGACACTTCGCAACCGACAAAATCGGAGCCTCGCAGCGGCCAAACAAGCGCGCCTCAATCGACGAACCGATCGCAGTCGCTGAACAGATCGGCGCGCGAACCGGACGCGATCTCTGCCGAGTCCGTCAACTTGCGGATGGAAACCGCGTTTACCAAGTTAGCGAACGGCTTTGATTTCCCTGTCGGAATACCGGACGCCCAAGGATACTACAAGGCGCGCGGCTTCCGATCACAAGGGCATCTGGGAGAAGATTGGGATGGAGTCCGTGGCGGAGACACGGATCGCGGCGACCCGGTTTACAGTATCGGCGATGGCATGGTGGTTTTCGCGCGCGACTGTCATATGGGTTGGGGGAACGTGATTATCGTGCGCCATGCTTATCGGGAGAATGGGTCAATCAAAAACATCGACTCACTATATGGACATTTGGATAGCATTCTCGTGCGCCGCGGCCAGCCGGTTTCTCGCGGGCAGAAGGTCGGGACCATTGGCACAGCCCACGGCTTATACGATGCGCACTTGCATTTGGAGATTCGTAAGAACATCGAAATTGGAATGAGCCGGGCAGCGTTTGCGCGCGACTTTAGCAATTATTTCGATCCCTCGCAGTTCATCCTGTCGCATCGACATCTTCAAATCAGCTCAGGCAAATATCGCATCGCAATGAACACTTTTACTCATGATGCATTGATTAATTGGGATACAAGGAATTATTCACAGCATCGCGGCGGAACCAGTGAATCGGCTGCGGCTTTGAAAAGAGCGCTCGCGTCGGAGCATTAGAGCCCAGGCGCAAAGCCGAAAGCGTGAGACTGAGTCGTAACACGACTCAACGTCTTCTGTTATGCGGCGGCGCTTAAATTGCCCCGAGTAAAACCAAGATCAGCACGATCACTAAAATCAAGCCCAGGCCGCCAGCTGGATAATAACCCCAGCCAGTACTGTAAGGCCAGGCCGGGAATGCACCGATCAGAAGAAGAACAAGAATAATTAACAGAATCGTTCGCATCCGACGAGGTTATCGGAGTGAACGGCGAAATGACAATATTTATTTTCGCGTTGTAGAGCCACATCTCTGCGTGCCCATCCGCGAGACGCAAAATTTGTTGCGGCTAAACACCGCTAACATATGATTCGTCGGTAGTCCCGAGTGTGTCCGGCTGGATACAACCGGGAAAATTTTTTGCCTGTTTATACTTTCGATGGCCAATATAATCTTAATTGGAGCGCAGTGGGGCGATGAAGGAAAAGGTAAGATCATCGACGTGCTCACCGCGAAGGCTGACATTATTGTCCGCAGCCAGGGTGGAAACAACGCCGGGCACACTGTCGTCCATCGCGGCGTCAAATATATTCTGCACCTGATCCCCTCGGGCATACCCCGGCGCGGAAAGATTTGCGTGATCGGCAACGGCGTCGTTATCGACCCTGTCTCGCTCGTCGCCGAGATTGCGGGGCTGCGCAAATTAGGAATCTCAATCGCCAAAAATCTGCTCATTAGCGATTGTGCCCACCTCGTTTTGCCTTATCACCGTTTGCTCGACGAGCAACGGGAGCTACGTGAAGGTCGGGCCAGAATCGGAACGACAAAACGCGGGATTGGTCCCGCTTACGGAGACAAAGCGGCGCGGACAGGTTTGCGGATGTCCGACTTGATGCAGCCGAGTGTTTTCTCGAAAAAGTTGCAAGACAAGCTACTGGAGAACAACAGAATCCTTCAGGCGCTCGGCGCAAAGCCAATCAGTTTTCGCGAGGTCAACGAAAGTTATCTTGCGGCGGGAGAACAATTACGGCCATTTGTCCGGAACACGGTGGTTTATCTTCATCGCGCCCTTGAACGCGGCAAGGAAATCCTCTTCGAAGGCGCCCAGGGCACCTTTCTCGATATCGATCATGGCACGTATCCGTACGTTACTTCCTCAAATACAACGGCGGGCGGCGCGTGCACAGGCACCGGCGTCCCACCACATCGGATGGATCGTGTAGTTGGCGTCATGAAGGCTTACACCACACGCGTAGGCGAAGGACCCTTGCCTACGGAAGATCGACAATTAGCCGAGACGTTTCACAAGCGAGGACGCGAGTTTGGCGCAACCACTGGACGAAAACGCCGCTGCGGATGGTTCGACGCCGTGGCGACTAGATATGCGACGATGATCAACGGTATCGACGAACTCGCCATTACCAATCTTGACGGACTCGACGCCGTCGATCCGATTCGCGTTTGCATCGCTTACCGCTTAAACGGGAAACGTTTGGGTGTTCCACCGTCCGATGCCACCCAACTCGCTAACTGCGAACCGGTGTATGAAGAGGTGCGCGGCTGGAACAAATCTACGCATTCAGCCCGAAAATTTTCGCAACTTCCTCCGGCGGCAAAAGAATACGTCAAATACATTTCCAAATTAACCGGAGCAAAACTATCCATGATTAGCGTCGGCCCGACGCGTGGGGAGACCATCATTCTGTAGCATGCCCCCGAGCATAAAAACCGTTCCACATCACATTGCGATCATTATGGATGGCAACGGCCGTTGGGCCAAGACGCGCGGTCTGCCGCGCATCAAGGGCCACGAAGCAGGCGCCGAAGCGGTTCGCGAGTGCGTGGAAGGCTGCGGTGAATTGAAAGTCGAATACCTCACACTTTACGCGTTCTCTGCTGAGAACTGGCAGCGTCCCAGAGGCGAAGTCTTCGCTCTGATGCGTTTGCTGGAAAAGTTTTTGAAAGAGAAGACTCCGGAGTTGGTGGAGAAAAATGTTCGGCTCCAGGCGATCGGCCGCTTGACCGATCTTCCCGAAAGTTCGCAGAAACAACTTCATAAAACGATCGAGCAAACGGCCGCGAATAACGGGCTAACTCTGATCCTGGCGCTCAGCTATGGCGGTCGGGTCGAGATTATCGACGGTATCAAAAGCCTTCTTCGCGCCATCGAGCTTGGCCACATCGATAAAGGGATGATCGATGTCGCGATGTTCAGTAAACATCTTTACACGCGCTATTATCCTGATCCGGATTTGCTCATTCGCACTTCGGGCGAAATGCGGTTATCGAACTTTCTTCTTTGGCAAACGTCCTACACGGAAATGTACGTCACGCCGCAATTGTGGCCCGATTTCACAAAGAAAGACCTCTTTGCCGCAGTGGAAGAATACGGGCGCCGCCAACGTCGCTACGGTGGGGTGGAATAATGTTG
>QHOD01000042.1 GCA_003218615.1 Verrucomicrobiota bacterium | reverse complement strand
TAACGCGGTGGATCGAACGCGCGGGTCTTCTTTTCCGGTGAAGATGATAATTCTGGTGGACGGAGAAATTTCCCGAAGCCGCGATTGCACTTCCAGCCCGTTCATGATCGGCATCCAGACATCGATCACGGCAATGGGAGGACGATGAGTCTTGGCATAAACCAAAAATTTCTCGGGATCGCTGAATTGTTTAACGTTCCAGTTGGCAGCGGAAAGAAGGCGACTCATTCCTTTCAACACTGCAAGGTCGTCATCCAGCAGGCAGATTGTAGCGGTAGGATCAAACAAAGTGGCTTGAGAATCGACTCTCTACGGCTTGCGCGAAATTAGACCTTGGTCTTATGCCCGGCTATGGGTGCAACGACCGCTTTTTGAGTCAGATGCAGTAATTCGGCGACCGATGTTACTCCGAGCTTGTGCATCACGCGGCCTCGATGAACTTTGACCGTCTTTTCCGCCGCGCCGAGCTCTCCCGCAATCTGCTTGTTCAGCATGCCGGTAGTAACCAGCTGCATCACTTCGAACTCACGCGGCGTGAGCAGGTCGAGAAGTTGCCGGGCCTTGTTCCTTTCCGCGGTGCGGCTCCGTTCATCGGCCGATCGCGCCAGTGCGCGTTCAACGCACTGAAGCAAGTGGGCATTTCGGAACGGCTTCGGAAGAAAATCGACTGCGCCCGCCTTCATCGCTTGGGCACACATGGGAACGTTGCCGTGCCCTGTGATAAAGATGAGTTGTTCATGCCGGCACCGCTGAATCAAAGTTTCCTGAAGCTTGATGCCATTAAGCCCTGGCATCCGAACATCGACAATCACACAGGAAGGGCCGGGGTGTGGACTGCGCGCCAAAAAATCCGCGGCCGAGCTGAAGATCTCGCTCCGGTAGCCAGTGGCGCGGAGCAATCGCGACAGCCCTTTTCGAATGGAGGCGTCATCGTCGATTACAAAAACCAAGCTATTGGGAGGAATCATTTGATTAGCCACCAGCGCTTATCGGCAAAGTGAAATGGAATCGTGCACCTTCGCCCTCGGCGTTTTCTGCTTCAATGGTGCCCGCGTGCTCTTCAACAATCGAGCGGACGATGGCGAGCCCCATGCCCAAGCCCTCCGGCTTGGTTGTAAAGAATTGCTCAAATATTCGGCTTCTCATTTCCTCCGAAATGCCGACACCATAATCACGCACGCTGATGCGAACAGCCCCATCACCGTTTTCCCGAGTCATAATTTCGACTCGACGTTTTGATACCGGAGTGTCGCGCATGGCGTCAAACGCATTCAAGATAAGATTGATCAAGACCTGCTGAATCTGGATCGGATCAACCGCGACTATTGGTAAAGCTGCCTCGAGCGAAATCTTTAACTCACAGGCGTGCAGTAACGCATCGGAACCAATTATCTGAACTGCGTTGGTCACAACATCATTCAGGTTGATGCGACGCCGGGTCACCTGTTCTTTTTTTATCATGCCGCGGATGTCGCGGACGACGTCGCTGGCGCGGCGCGCATCAGCGCTGATGTCAGCGAGCAGCTCACGGATCTCTTTTAGATCGACATCCCCCCGATCAATAACGAACTCTCCCGCGCCGGCATTGGTCAGAATTCCCGCGAGCGGTTGATTCAACTCGTGAGCAATGGAAGCGGACAGCTCGCCCACCAGTGCGACACGACTTAGGTGACTGAGCTCGTCACGGCGTTGTTTGGCTTCGAGTTCCGCCTGTTTTCGAGCAGTAATATCAATGTTGATTCCCAAAAGTCGGGCTGGGTTGCCATGGGCATCGAAGTGCATACTTCCGCGCGCCGCCATCCAACGCACAATTCCGTCTGGCAGGACCAGCCGATATTCAGAATCGTAATCTTGACCCTTGTGAATCGCGTCATCAATCGCTTGTCGAATACGATTGCGATCATCTGGATGCACGGTGGAAATAAAATCTTCCAGCGTGATTTTTCCTGAAGCAGGCCACCCTAAAAGCGCCCGTCGCGCATTGGTGGCCCAGATTTCATCTTTGCCCAGATCCCATTCCCAAATCCCCAGATTAACCGCCTCGGCAGCCAGACGCATGCGTTCTTCGCTTTCGCGCAAGGCTTCGTCTTTGCTAACCAGCTCAGTAACATCGACGCATGAGCCGATGTACCCGGCGAATTCTCCTTGCGCGTTATAGCGCGCTACACCTTGGTCAGCTACCCAGCGATACTCGCCATCGTGTCGCCGCAGTCGGTATTGCATCACGAACGGCTGTCGCGCATCGAAGGCTTCAGTGTAAGTCTTGAAACATTTTTGCAAATCGTCAGCGTGGACGCCGTCAGTCCAGCCGTTTCCAAGTTCCTGTTCCATACTGCGGCCGGTAAACTCTAACCACGGTTTGTTAAAGAAAGTGCAGAGCTTGTCCACGCCGGACATCCACATGAGAACGGGCGTGGCATCAGCCATCACCCGAAAGCGGCGTTCGCTTTCCACTAACGACCCCTCAGCACGGCGTCGCCGGATCAGATTAGCGACCAAGCCGGCAATAAGCACCGCCTGGACGACGCATATCGACACCCCAGCAATGATCCACCATCGATACTGTTGCCAAACTGTGGGCGTCTGAAACAAAATCGTGCTGCCAGGCGGAAGATGTCGCTCGTCGATCTTCCAGCGCCGCAACTCTCGCCAGTCATACTGTGGTGACGTCCGCGGCACGATCCTCGGTGGAAAGCTCGAAGGCGATGCACCATTCAATATTTGTACCGCCGTCTCCGCGGCCTTCATTCCATCTTCTGTGCTCGGATAGAGCCGGCCACCGACAATTCCGAGGCCCATCTGGCTGGTAAAAATGCTGTTGATCGGTGCGTTTGCGACGGCGTGCAGACGCTGCAACGCTTCATCTGCATTTTGGGTCACACCCGCCGCATCTCGCAGGAACAGGATGAGAAAAATGAAGGAGTGCGGAGGTAGCGTGTGCACCCGTTCCAGCACTTGATCGAAAGACAAATCATTAAGCCAGATGAAGTTCACGCGATCCGTAAACGGCTCAAATCCCCTGCGAAATGCCTCGGTCCAATATTGCTCGAGCGGTGTCGCCCCGATAACGATCGCGATGTTTTTCGTGTCGGGGGCTATTTGCAGAATGTCTTCGGCGAAGCCCCTAACTTCGTAATTGGCGCCGACAAAGGTCGTATTCTCGTCGAAAGCGTCAGGTCCCAAAAGACGTCGATCGAGGCTGCAATAAAGGATGGGAATGTTGGGAAAAAGACGCTGCCGAAATTTGGCGACAAAAATCCCGGCTGGGCCGCCAATGGGCACCACCAGATCCGGCTTCCACTTGGCACCGCGCTTTTCCAGGTAGTCAACCACGGCCTCCTGCATGTCAGGTGCCGTATATCGCGCCATGTCCAAGGAAACTTCGTCCAGATCAACATGGTTCCCCATTCGCTTTACCAGTTCGGCTTCAAAGGCTGTTGAGTGAGTCGTGAACGGCGGCGCGACCGTTCCAAAGGAGTGAACCACCAGGACACGTTTCGGCTCCGCTCCAGTTGCGCAGAAGCTTGTTAGCAGCAGAAGACAAACCACGGCAAACCCGCACAACGGCAAACACGCCGCATTCCCCAAGCGACGGCTACCCCGGTCGGTAGTGTGCTGCAGCAAAGACATCCATCACGCAATCGCTCCAAATAATATCCCCTGTGCGGACAAAAGATACAAAAAAAATGCACGGCCCGTGTAGTACGCTGCCCTACACCCCTAAGAGACCACATGTGTAGATGGGACCAAGATCCATCGCGCCAGATTGCCTCCGCCTGTCTATATAGAGGAACTTCTAGCGAAAAAGATTTCTGAACTGCCTGAGGGGGTGATTTTCCACGAGGACATTGATCTGCTGGTGTGGAACCCGGGGGGATTGTCTCGGTCTGAGTTTGAAGGCCTGCGGAGCGGTTAAAGTGCTTGGACACTTTTTCTGTTCCGACGAGTGCCAAACTGCCCGGACCGGCGAGCCAGCCGAAACTCCCATTTAAGTGATTTTGCCTTGCATTTAATCTCCACACCCAGCCTAAACGGGGCATGGCCATTTTCGTCAGCGTAAAATTTGTAATCAGCAGATCGTCGGTTCGAATCCGACTGCCGACTCATTCCATTTTGGATCCATTCGACTCCGCTCCGCTTCGCTCAGGACAAGTTTTTGGATTAGCGATTGCCGATTAATTAGCCGAGCTAGTTTTTGTTTTCTACCGAAGACTCGCCTGCGAGGTGAAGAAGTTCCAGGATGTCGCCGCGTAAGCGGAGGAAATCCTCGCTGGTGCGCTGGCGTGGCCGATCCAAACCGACCGAGATAGTCTGCTCAATTTTGCCTGGCCGCGGACTCATTATCATGATGCGGTCACTCATATAAATGGCCTCGTCGATGTCGTGGGTAACCAGCAGCATTGTTGTGCGGTGAGCCTGCCAAAGGCGCAGTACTTCGTCCTGCATCCGCATGCGCGTGAAAGCGTCGAGCGCGCCAAGAGGCTCATCGAGGAGGAGAACTTTTGGATGATTGATTAGCGCTCGCGCGAGCGCGGCACGCTGGGCCATTCCACCCGAAAGATGGTGAGGATAGGCGTTGGCGAAGACTTCGAGGCCGACGAGACGCATGAACTGGTCCACTTCGTCGCGTTTTTCGCGTAGCACCCCGCGCGCAACGAGGCCGGCCTGGATGTTGCGGCGGACGGTGAGCCACGGAAAGAGATTCGGATCCTGAAAGACGAGCCCGCGTTCCGCGTTTGGGCTGGTGATGGGCTCAGAGCCAACAAGGAGTTCCCCTGAGTCGGGAGAATCGAGGCCGGCGATGAGGCGGAGGAGCGTGGACTTGCCGCAGCCGCTTGGGCCAATGAGCGAAACTAATTCTCCAGCTGCGAGCGAAAGGGAAATATTACTTAACGTCAGGCGACGCGTGAGAGGATCGTCGGGCGCGGGAAAACTTTTGCTGACTTCCCGGATCCGAAGCGAGGATGCTTCCATATCGATAACGCCTACCACTTGATCACCCCTTTTTGCCAGACCAGCACGTGGTCGCGGAGTTTAAAGAGCAGAGTCATAAGGGTTGAGAAGAAGGCGGCCATGATGATAAGGGCGGCATAGACTTTGCCATATTCGGCCCAGCCCTGCGCCCAACTGACATACCAGCCAAGGCCGGATTTCACTCCGACAGATTCTGCGACCACAAGTGTTAGAAAGGACGCTCCAAGTCCCATAAATAAGCCGATGAAAATATTCGGAATAGCTGCTGGGATTGCGACGCGGAAGACGAGGTAAGCGCGCCCGGCGCCCAGCGTCCGGGCAACATCGAGGTAAGAAGCGCGAGTATTAGAAATGCCGGAAGCAGTAAGCATTGTCACCGGAAACCAAACCGCGAGCGCGATTAATCCCGCTGCGGACACGACAGCGGACGGCGAAACTACCATCGCGAGAGGGATCCATGCCGTAGCTGGAATGGGTCCGACGACCTTGAGCAATGGCATTCCCCAATAACGAATCGGAGTTGACCATCCGATGCAAATCCCGCTGATCAGGCCAACAAGCACACCAACGGTGTAGCCACTTAGAAGCAACGCGAGGGAGTGCCAGGTGCTATCCAGCAAAAGGACGCGATCATTAATTAGACTGCGCAATACCGCCGCTGGCCCGGGAAAGTACGGCATCGGAAGGAGTTGGAAACCGAATGTAACGATGTCCCAAAGACCGAGTAACAAGATTGCCGCCGTAAGGATCGGACACATATGCCGCATCCAGGAGCGCAATGGCATCCAGAATCGTTGCGCAATTGAGAGGACAATCGACACACCGACGATTTCGTAGAACAACAGGGTGTAAGAATGCGTTTCGACGGCCGGTGCCCTCTTCGAAAAGAGCAAATGAATTGCGAGCGCCACTAGAGCTGCGAGAGGGACCGCCAGGTGCGCGCGCCAACCCAATTCCGATCCACGTTCCATCCGCTCAATCGCATCTACGTTCGCGTGCGTTGGCGCGGAAGGCAGCTGCGTCGTCGATTCAGGGGGACTTATTTCTGGGCGGCTATTATGTTTTTCTGGACGCATGGTGCGTCAGGGTCGGCCAGATTCGGAGCATCCTGATCCGGCTGATCGAACATTTTTCTTCGGCAGCACGAATCTTCCGTATCTTTCTCAACCAACGCCGCGATTAGCCGGATATCTTCGTCGGGTGAGACCTGGCCACCGGCGATTTTTTCCACCTCCAGGGTCTTTATCCATTCGTCGGTTACGCCGTCAAGATGCATGAAGGCACGTTTGGCCAGCGCTTCGGTATCAGTCTCCGGAGAAAGCATCTTCGCGACTTTCATCTCTCTGGCGGCAGCGTGAACCGACTCCTCAGCCAGGTGGACGCTTGGTACGTAGCGCAAACGCGCGAGGGCCGCCGTGTTCAATTCAGGTGTTGAGGCGAGATATTTTTTCTCCACGGCCATGAGTGCTGCGGCCTTCGGGTTGGTCTCGACCCACTTGGCGCCTTTCAACAGGGCTCGCGTTGCTCGAGCCGCGGTGTCGGGATTGGCGTCCACCCATTTCCCGTTCGCGATGACCTCGCAGCAATACTCGTCCTTGTAAGGCGCATCCATTATCTGATCGGCTATATTTCTTACCTTCCCCTCGGCGATCAATAGGCTTCCGATTGGTTCCGCGTCGGCGACCGCATCGACTTCGCCTTTGTCGATTGCCAGACCTAGTTCACCCGCCGGAAAAACTTTCCAGGTAATATCTTTTCCGGCATCAATTCCATGGGTTCCGAAGACACGGTTCGCGAAGACGAACGGTGGCGTGCCCATTCCCGGCACGCCAATCCGCTTGCCCTTCAGATCCTGAATCGTGTGAATATTTGTTTTCACGCCCGCTTGGACACGCAGACACCCGCGGTGAATGCCGGCGAGGAACCTTACATCCAAGCCTTGTTCGATCGGTTTGAGAAAATACATTACCAGATGATGGGTGATGTCGTAGCTGCCCAGCGCCAGTGCGTCTTTATAAGTGGCCCAATTGCATTTCACCAGTTCAGGCTCGAGTCCCTCCTCCTTGAAAAAGCCCCTCTCGTAAGCGGCGTAAATCGGAGCTTCGCAGGTCAACCCGATGTAGCCGACCCGGACTCTATTTGAATGAGCAGCGCTGGAAGCAGGATTTTTCCTGCAACCGGCCATAAGCAAAACGCCAAGCGCGACGGCGGCAATCAGTTTTCCTTGAATCATTTCGTCTCTACAGGTTTTGGAAATAGCACAATAAGTTTTGCCTATGGAAGCAGAATCTCTTCCTTCAATCAAGCTCTTGGTTGCATTTGGCCAGCCCGCCAGTCAATATTCCTTTTCCCATGCAGGAGCCTTTGGATATCCGCCACCTGCGCTATTTTCTCGCAGTCGCCGAAGCTGGAAACTTTAGCCGTGCGGCTGACCGGCTCGGAATTTCCCAGCCGAGTGTTTCTCAACAGATGCGAGATTTGGAGGCGGGTCTTCGCGTGCCTCTGTTTCAGCGCCGTGGAAAGCGGATTCTGCTGACCCCGCGAGGTCTGATTTTTCAGGAGCACGCCCGCGCGATCCTTCATCAGTTGGAGAATTTTCTTCAGGAACTAAACAGCGAACCTGGACAACTACGCGGGGAACTTCATTTGGGTGTTATTCCGGTGCTGAACGTGCCGCTGGTGCCGCATCTTCTTGGCTCTTTTACGGCCGATCATCCTGCGATCAGCATTATCGTCGAAGAAATCTCATCTACCGAGATCGAGACGGCCTTAGAAGAGGGCCGAATGGACGTCGGTCTCGGCTTTCTCACCCGCCACTCGCCGAACTTGCGCTACGAGCGCCTTTGCACGGATGAATTTGCCTTAATCGTGGCCGAGAACCACCCATGGTCGAAGCGGCGGGTGGTTCATTTTTCGCAATTGCACCGGCAACGCCTCCTCCAATTGCCGGACACTTTCGTGATGCGCAGGATGACGGATGAAATTTGTCGAAGACACCAGGTCCGTCCGCACATGGTGGCCGAGATCAACGCGATTGAAACGTTGCTTCGCTCGCTCGCGCCTTTGCAAGCGGCAACGTTGATGCCGAAGATCGCATTACGAGGAAGAGAAAGTCTGAAATTAAAGGCGATCCGGCTGCAGGGAAAAAAGCTCGGACTGGATATCGGTCTCTTGCGGCTGAGCGATTCGGCAGCGAACACCGCGGTGGCCGCATTCACCAGTCTCGCTAAGGCAACTGTTCCGAAAATGATCAAACGCTAAGGCCTTAATCGCCAGGCTCAGAGTGGTCTAGAGCAATTGATAAGGATCGACATCGACCGCAACCGTCACATCTTTCGGCGGTTGTGCGCTTGGCATCGAATACATGGAGATTAATCGCAGCGTGGAGAAGCGTGATGAGCGCGAGCCACGCGGATCGTGATGATGATTAAGGTCTTCCAGAGCGACATCGTCGAAGGCGACTATTGAACGGGCGCACGTCGCGTCAACGGTTGTTTGAAGCGCCAAATACCAGGCTCCAACATCCGGAGAAGTTTCAATCGCCAATACTCAAATGGCTTCGCGCAGCGTGTTCTGGCGTGCGCAGACATCCAACCGCCTCCGGGATCACATCATCGCGGCGATAAAACTTGTAGCGGCGCTCCATGAGCGTCGCATTATTCTACGAAAAACAGCGGCGGCCCGTGGAGCGTCGCTACAAAATCATGAAAGCAGGATTTCTGGAGAAACTAATCGAGCGACTCGGACGCATCGGGCCCGAGGAGGTGCAGAATTATTTTTTGCGCCTGGCGCAGGAGAAAGGTTTTCTCGAAACCGTTTTTAATGCCATCCAGGAAGGGATTATCGTGACCGATTCGAAAGGCCGGATCACCTATCTCAATAACGCGGCCTGCGAATTGTTTGGACTTGGTGCGAACGATGCAATTGGCAAACGACTCGACGAGCGCGTCCGCGGCCTTGATTGGGAGTCGTTGACGCAAAGCGGCGGGCCAATCAGTCGCGACATGGAAATCTTTTATCCGGCGAATCGCTTCATCAATTTCTATATCGTGCCGTTGATGATCGAACATCGCGAGACCGGCGAAAGGATCGACAAGAAACCGGCAACCCTGACGGAGTCGGAAAGGTCCCCGAATGGTCAAAGCGATCGGGTTGGGCATGCCATGATCCTGCGCGACATCACCGAGAGCCGCCGGTCAGCACAGCAAACCCTTGAGTCGGAACGGCTGAACGCGCTCATGTTGCTCGCCGCGGGTGTGGCGCATGAGATTGGCAATCCACTGAACTCGCTGCACATCCATTTGCAGTTAATGGAACGCAAGGTGCGCGACCTGAACGACAACGCGAAGACAGAGCTTCAGGAATCGATTGATGTCGCGCGTTCAGAAATCGCGCGGCTCGACTCCATCGTTACGCAATTTCTGCGTGCGATCCGGCCATCGCAGCCGCAACTGCATCCCGAGAACATCAATGCAATTGTTGAGGAAGCGGTGCGTTTTTTCACGCCGGAAATTCAAGACCGCGACATTGTCGTCGAACAGGAACTCCGCTCGGACCTGCCCTTGCTCCAGGTCGATCGCGATCAGATGAAGCAAGCATTCTACAACGTGATCAAGAACAGCCTGGAAGCCATGAAGCGTCGCGGCGTTCTGCATATTCGCACCGACATTGACGAGAAGCATGTCATTATCCGCTTGGTCGATACCGGTGGTGGCATGTCTGCTGAAAATTTGGGTCGCGTTTACGAGCCTTATTTCACAACTAAACCGGCCGGCACGGGTCTCGGGTTGTTAATTGTGCGCCGAATTGTGCGTGAGCACGGCGGGGAGCTTTCCATCGAAAGCAGCGAAGGCAAAGGCCTCGCGCTTACCATTCGATTGCCGTATCTCGAGAAGCGCGTTCGCATGCTGGAAGCGGGGGAGCGGAAGAGGGCAGAGGTCAGAGATCAGAAGTCTGAGGTCACGTCCGAGGAATCTTCAGGCCGGATGGCGTGAATCCGTTGCCAGGTGTGACGGCTTTGGAAAGCGTCCCCGTCGCGAGTGCGTCAATCCCCTGTCAGGAAGAAGCCGCTGAGTGCTTTTCCAGCTCCTCCATATTGGAATCGTCGAGTTCGATCAGAGCGGCGGCGGCGTTCTCCTCGAGGTGTTTCACCTTGGACGTCCCGGGGATCGGGAGCATCACGGGAGATTTCTTGAGCAGCCAGGCGAGCGCCACTTGCGCAGGCTTTGCGTCGAGCCTCTTGGCCACCCTTGCGAGCGCGCCGCCGCGTTTCGCGAGATCGCCGGTCGCGAGCGGGAACCAGGGGATGAAGCCGATCTTTTCGTGCGTGCAGTAGTCAAGCACGTCCGCGGAGTTCCTGTACACCAGATTGTACTGGTTTTGTACTGTGGCGATCGGGACGATGCGACGCGCCGCTTTAATCTCGGCAATGTCTACCTCAGACAGGCCAACATGACGGATCTTACCGTCCGTCTGAAGATCTTTGAGCAGTTCGAATTGATCGTCGGCGGGGACCTTGGGATCGATGCGATGTAGCTGAAACAAGTCGATGCGCTCCACGCCTAATCGGCGCAAGCTCATCTCGCATTCCTGCCGCAAATACTCGGGCCGTCCTAATGGAATCCAATCACTGGGACCGGTTCGAGCGAGGCCCGCCTTGGTTGCAATGACAAGTCCCGCCGGGTAAGGGTGAAGCGCCTCGCGAATGAGGTCCTCGCTCACATAGGGTCCATAAGAATCCGCCGTGTCGATGAGATTAATTCCGAGGTCAACTGCGCGGCGCAGCACTGCGACTGCCTCGGCTCGGTCGGTCGGCTCGCCCCAAACGCCGGGACCGGTGAGTTGCATCGCACCGAAGCCGAGCCGGCGAACCCGAAGATCGCCGCCGATTGCGAAGGTGCCGCTCTTTGCTGCGGGTTGCGGATCAGGGCGGCGGGAACGTTGTGGTGTGGCGACAGGTTGGATAGTCGTTCTCATCGATACAGGTGCGTTGTCAGTGCTTGTTGGACTGAATTAGCGCCAACAAAGATTCGTTTAACGTTAGTTGATCGCGCGTTTTTCCGATCAAAACCAGGTGAGCGCTGGGGATTCGCGTAGTCGATCAGTGTTGGTTACGGTGCAGGCAGATATGATTAAAGGAAGCGAAATCCGCAAAGCAGACTTTTCCATTGAACCATTGTTGCTCGACCGCTGGTCGCCGCGCGCAATGAGCGGCGAGGAAATTGCACAGGAGGAATTGATGCGCCCCTTTGAGGCCGCGCGATGGGCTCCGTCCTCATTTAATGCTCAACAGTGGCGCGCATTGTACGCGCGTCGCGGCACAGAGCATTGGCCCGTGTTTTTCGATTTACTTGTCGAGGCGAACAAATCCTGGGCGAAGAATGCGGCTGCGCTCGTCGTCTTCATTTCGCGGAAGACTTTCGATCACGACGGCGAACCATCAAGAACGCATTCGTATGACACAGGTGCGGCGTGGGAGAACTTCGCGCTGCAAGGCTTTCGGCAAGGTCTGGTCGTGCACGGCATGGAAGGCTTTGACTACGAACGCGCGCGAGTGGAGTTGCGCATCCCCGATGAATTCCAAGTGGAAGCCATGGCGGCCGTCGGCCGGCCTGCGCCAAAAGAGGTGCTCCCGGAAAAACTACAGAAGCGTGAGAGCCCCAATGATCGACGCAAACTGTCAGAAAGTATCTGCGAAGGCCCGTTTCGATTCTGACTTCCGCGTCCGTGCAACCGTGAGCCTGATCAGCCTTCGCGCTTCTCCAGCTCCCGCTCAATTCGAGGATCAGGAATCAACCAGAGAAGCGCGACAAACACGTAGAGTCCGCTGGCGATCCAAGAGCTCACAAGCGCGAGCGGGATGGCGGTAAGGTAAAGCGCCGGAGAGAGTTTGCCGGCGAGACTAATTCCCCATTGATCACGCGGCACTCTCGCTCAGAGAGGATCTGCCAGGTACTTCGCGACAGCCAACTCCAAATTAAAGTGCATCCGTTCTCGTCCCAGGACGTCACCGAGCGGCGATCGCTTAATCACTGAGAGCACTTCCGGGTTAAGCCCCACCAACCATACCGACACTCCGCGCTGGCGTTCCCGCTTTTCCGCTTCGATCAGCATTTTGAGGGCGGTGTATTCAAGATCGGGTACGCCGCTGACATCGAGTGCCACGACCTTGGGCTTCGGCTCCAATTTATCGGCAAGCGCTTTCATTTTCTCTCCGATGCGTTCAGCATTCACGAAAAAGACGCGACCCTCCAGTTGAATGATCAAAAGACCAGGGAAGGTCTCATCCTCGGGATGCTCTTTCGAGCGCGGACGAAAAACATTCGTGCCTGGCTTGCGTCCGAGCTCGCGGACAGGCGGATCAGCTGTCTGAAACGCAAGCGCAACTAACGATACCACGATTGCGACTAGAATCCCTTGCAGAGTGCCTAAGAAGATCACACCCGCCAAAGCGATCAGCGCCCAAAAGAATTCCGTCCTTCGGATCTGAAGGATCAGCCGGAAGTCCGCCGGTTTGATCAGCACGATTGAGTAGACAATAACTACGGCCGCAAGCGTGGCTTGCGGCATCAATGCGAGGAGTGGCGCGAGATAAAGCATTGTGAGCAGCGCTACTGTTGCTGTGACCAACTCTGCCAACTGCGTGCGCGCGCCTGCAAAACGATTAACTGCCGTCTGCGTAGTACCGCCGCCGGCGGGCATGGCGCCAAAAAGTGCGCCGCCCACATTCGCGAGTCCGGTCGCGGCCAATTCCTGATTCGGTCGAAGATGCGGCTCCTCACTTGTCGCGAAAGCGCGTGCCGCTGCGATCGTTTCGGTAAAGCTCATTAGCGCGATACCCAGGGCAGCGGGCCATAATTGCGCGAGGAGTGCGACGTCCGGCGGCGTAAAGGACGGCAGGCCCTGAGGAATTTGGCCGACGGTTTCGACACCATAGTTCTGCAAGCCGAACAGGCGCACGCCGGCAATGCCGATGGCTACGACAATCAACGGCGCTGGCGCTTTCGGAAAGAAGCGTGCAATCGCGACTAGCGAAACGATCATAACGATCCCGACAACCAGGGTCGGCAGCGACGTGTGCGGAACGGCCTGCAAAGTGGCCACCAGATTGTGAACGAAGTTGCCTTTGGCGATATGCACGCCGAGCAACTTGGGGATTTGATCCAGCACGATGACGAATGCGATCCCTGCCTTAAAGCCAATCAAGACCGGCTCCGAAATGAAATTAGCGACGAAGCCTAATCGCAGAAGCGCAGCGAGTAGAAGAATGACTCCGACCAGGAGAGTCAGAGTTGCACACGCTTTCATCAGCGAGGTCGGATCGCCTGGTACGGCAACGCGGCTGAGCGCGCTGGCTGCAAGAATGGCCAGAGTCGTTGTTGTGCTTACGCTCAGCGGCCGGGAAGTTCCGACCATCGCATAGATGACCATCGGCACGAGGATTGTGTAGAGACCTACCTGCACTGGCAGACCGGCGATCGTCGAAAAGGCCATCGCCTTCGGAATCACCACTGCGGCCGTGATCAAGCCGGCCATCAAGTCCCATCGCAGCCACTCCCTTTGGTAGCCGAAGAGCCAATGCGTATTGGTCCTTCGCAAAGAAGCGTTCATGGACTCGCAAAGGTAGCAATGCGTGAAACGAGCAGTGGAACTGCTGCAATCAGATAGAGAATTCCGCTGGCAACCTGACCGACCACCACGAGCTGACCGTAGCCAGGTTTCGGAGAGTAATCCGTAAAGGCCAGCGTGAATAGGCTGAGGTAAAGCGCGTCGCCAGGCGTTTTGTTGGATGAAAAAACCTCGGTTCCGACATACAGACCCGCAAAGCCGGAGACGATGGAGAGAAGGAGCAACGCAACGACGAAGAGCGCAGCCGTCCGGGTAGGAAAGAGCCGGGTTATCCATGGCCACCTCGCCGCAAAAGCGCGATCATCAGAGAGGATTGCCGCGAACAGCAATACGAGGGCAAGGTAAGCGTCGGAAATTGCTATTGCGATCCACGCGAGAGGCCGGCAAGCCACAAACACGGATGCCATGCCGATTGCCGAAGCGATCGCGGTGACGATGACAAGGACGAAATCCTTTCTTGTTTCTTTGCTCATAGTCGATCTGAAATACTTGCGATATTGATCAAGAATGAAAGTCGAGCGATGTCCTGGTCATCGAGGCTAACGGCAACGCTTTTGCCTCGCTGAGCGCCTGCGCGCGGTAAATGAAAGGCCCTCATTTGATTGCGGCCATCGGTGACATCAAGCGCTTTGCCAGCGCGCGCAAACTCGGCGGTTTGGTTTAAATCCCAAAGTGTAACAGAGTGGCGATTATGAAGGCTCACCTTCAATCCTGCTCATTCAGAAATTCATAACCACGTTTGTGCACGTTACGATCGCCCCTCAATACCCTCTCTCATCATCTGCCGACCCGCTGGCGACAAAATCCCCTTTCCGACCCCCGGCACAAACCAAATGCCTTTGTCTGTGTCGCGGCAATAGAGCATGTTGACGCCATCACTTGTGATCGCGTGATGGACAGTGGCATCGCTGTGTTCTGCGATGAATTGAAAGAATGTCTCACGCCACGGATCATCGAGGTCATGAAAGACCTCATTGCCAAGTTTTTTTAATTCTTCCCCGCTGATCGTGTGGATCGATTTCGCGATGGATTTGCGCCGCTCCTCTGTAATGCTCTCAATGTCAATCTTGTCGAATGGCATAAAGTCACATTATTAGTTGAGTGCGTTTGGTCATCGGTAAGCTGCTGCAACGCCTTGCACCGTTACTTTTTTACCAGCAAGGCCGCTTGCGGTCCATCAGACTTTGGTCTCGCCGCCCGTTCTTGCCCGACCCCGTTGGCGATAGATCGGTTCTCAACGAACCGCTTGAAGTTCAAGCCTGCTCTGAGTTTCAGCTTTCGTACTTGAAGGACAGCATCACGCGCGCGCGGTACGCCTGCACCTTGCCGTCCTCGACCTTCATGTCCAGCTTCACAATTTCGGCAACGCGCAGATCACGCAGCGTACTCGCTGCGGTCTCCACTGCATTCTTTGCGGCATCGTCCCAGGACTTCCTGCTCGTGCCGATTACCTCCACTACTTTATAGATTGACTCCGCAGATTCAGTTTGTTTGGCCATAATTTTTCCTTTCTATCAGTCTGGTGGGATTGATTAGCCATCCTTGTGAACTTAGCCATTCTTGTCAAACCATCGCATTTCCCTGCGGGAAGTTGCGGCGGCTGCTCACTCCTCGCGCTTCTCCATTTCCCGCTCAATTCGGGGATCAGGAATCAACCAGAGAAGCGCGACCAAAACATACAGCCCGCCAGCGATCCAGGAGCTCACAAACGCGAGCGGGATGGCGGCGAGGTAGAGCACCGGAGAGAGTTTACCTTTCCAATCGGTGCCAATAGCCTGCGCGAGAATCGATTTGCGGCCTTCCTTGGCGATGATGGTGCGCTGCAGAATATAGTAGGCAGTTGCCGCCATTAACAGCACGAAGCCATAGATTGCGGTTGGGATTGCAGCGAGGTGGTTTTCGCCCATCCAAGCAGTAGTGAAAGGAAACA
>QHOD01000267.1 GCA_003218615.1 Verrucomicrobiota bacterium | reverse complement strand
CTTACGCTTGCGCAGCTCTCGGCGAATCGTCCCGACATCGTCGCGAAAGAAACTCAGGAACACGTAGCTCCACGGATTTTCCGCTTCGCCGTCGTGGCCGTGTTTGTAGATTGAAATCCAATCGACGGTCTCGCCGTTGTCGTCGGGGCGATCAGCATTGCCTTTGTGATGCTGCATGTGGACCGCATCGTAATACGTTTGCGAAAAGCAACACGCGATCGACTGAGTGACTCCGAACAGGCGATTGAGCAGGTGGGAACGAAAGAAGGGATTATGAATGAAATTGTGCCCTACCCCGTTGATGTTCGCATTGACCATTAGCGAGTAAATGAACCCGAGGATCAGCATTACCCAGAGCGGCGCGTGCGGGTAGAGAAAGAACAGGCTCAGGAAATATGCGAGATGAAAAAGACCCGCCGCAGCGGGGACCGCGTCCCAGCGCGTGTGCGCAAAGAGCCTTGAGGTTGTGGCAGGGCGTTCTACTCGGATGGCGTCGGCATTCATCTGGGGAAGTTCTCGAACACAAATTATTCGCGAAAGAAACGACTCTGGCAAGTTTTGAAGATTGCCAAGGCCGTTTCCGCGCGCCTAAGTTAGCCGCTCCATGTTCGCACTTCAACCAGAGCTAAAAGTCTTCACCGGTTCCGCCAACCGCGATTTAGCCGAACGCATTTGCAAATATATCGGCGTGCCGCTTGGGCAAGCGACAATCAGCTCGTTTCCCGATGGCGAGACCTACGTCAAGATCGAGGAAAACATTCGGGGCCACGATGTGTTCATAATTCAACCAACGTGCCCGCCCACCAATCAACATTTAATGGAGTTGTTGATCATGGTGGACGCGGCACGGCGCGCCAGCGCGGATCGGATCACGGCCGTCATTCCATTTTTTGGATATGCGCGCCAGGACCGCAAAGACCAGCCCCGCGTCCCGATCACAGCGAAGCTCGTCGCCAACTTGCTGCACGCCGCGGGGGTGAGCCGCGTGCTCACCATGGACCTGCACGCACAGCAGGTGCAGGGCTTTTTCGACATTCCGGTGGATCACCTCTATTCGCTTCCGGTATTGATTAAATATTTGCGAAAGCAGCTGACCGGCAAAACGACGGTGGTTTCCCCCGATCTCGGCGGACTCAAAATGGCTTCGGCCTATGCCGAAGCGCTGGGCGCGAATCTCGCGATCGTGGCAAAAGAGCGCCGCAGCGCCACCGAGACCGAGGCCCTGTATCTTATCGGCGAAGTCGAAGGCCGGGACATCCTTTTAGTCGACGACCTCACCGAAACAGCGGGGACGTTGACTTCCGCGGCTGAGCTTTTGAAAAAGCGCGGCGCCCAGAAAATTTACGCTGGCGTCTCGCATGCCGTTCTGGTCGATCTCGCGATCCAGCGTTTGCAAAAATCGAAAATCGCGGAATTAGTAACGACCAACAGCACGCCGGTGCACGCCGTGGAAGGATTTAAAGTCACGGTGCTATGCGTCTCCGAGCTTCTCGGAGAAGGCATCAAGCGGATACATAACGACGAGTCGGTGTCGTCGCTCTTCAACATCGAGAACGAAACAAATGGCAAAACAAGTTAAGCTCAAAGTAGAACCACGGGCGAACGTGGGACGCGCTGCCGTGCGCAAATTGAAAACGCGCGGGTTCATTCCGGCAGTCATTTACGGCGGGAAGGATAAACCGCAGCCCTTGCAAGTCGCCATCCGGGATATCAATGCCATGATGAGCCACGCTTCCGGAGAAAACGTTTTGGTGGAACTCGAGATCGCGGGTGAGACATCGAGCCGAGCCGCCCTTGTGCAGGAGGTGCAACACTCGCCTGTCAGCGGTGACATTCGTCATGTCGATTTTCACGCCATCTCAATGGACGAGATGATTCAAGCTGAAGTTCCCCTCGAGCCAATCGGCACCCCAAATGGCGTGAAAAACTTTGGCGGATTGCTCGAGCAAAGCTTGCGCGCGCTGGCAATTGAATGTTTACCGCGCGATTTGCCGGACCGTATCACGATGGACGTTTCGGCGCTAAACATTGGCGATTCCATTCATGTTCGCGACATTCAACTTCCTTCTGGTGTCACGGCAAAAGTGCAGCCTGATCTCACGGCATTTTCGGTGGTCGCGCCGATCGTTGAAGAAGAGCCGGTTGTGGCTGAGGCCGAAGCGGCGGCGGCCGGACCTGAAGTGATCACCGAGAAGAAGCCAGAGGGCGAAGCTGCTGCCACTGCTGCCCCAGCTGCGAAGGAAAAAGCTCCAAAAGAGAAAGAGCAGAAGAAGTAGCTTTGATTGCCGATCGCGGATTGCCGATTGCGGATTGAGCGGATGTGGAAGAAGCACCACAGATTCGCCTGATTGCGGGCCTTGGAAATCCTGGCTCCGAATATGCGACTACGCGTCACAATATCGGCTTTATGATTGTCGATAAGCTGGCCGCACAGTTTGGATCGACATGGGAAAGATCGACAAAGTGGGACGCGAACTGGGCCAAATGCGGCCCCGTCCTTCTGGTGAAGCCAATGAGCTTCATGAATCGGAGCGGCTATCCACTTTTCGGTATCGCGCAGTTCTACAAAATCGAGCCGCAGGAAATTCTCGTCGTGCTCGACGACCTGGCCTTACCGCTGGGTCGTCTTCGATTGCGCGCGCGTGGCGGATCGGGCGGCCACAACGGCCTTGAATCGATTATCATGCAATTCGGCACCGAGGAGATCGCGCGCATGCGCATCGGTATCGGCGAAGCGCCACGGGAAGGATCGGTCGATTACGTATTGAGCCGTTTTTTTGAAGAGGAGAAACCCGTCGTCAGATCGACAATCGACCGCGCGGTGGAGGCGGTGAAATGCGCGATTGACAATGGGCTCGTTTCCGCGATGAACACTTTCAACAAAACCGAAGAAATATGAACCACCGTTACGAAGCGCTGCTTGTGCTTAACACACAAGGCAAAGAGGACACCGTCAAGGAGATCACCGATCGATTGGAATTGGAATTTCAAAAAGAAGGCGCTCAAATCGAGCAGGTGCAAAAAATGGATAAACGCCACTTCTCCTACGTCGCCGGCCCGCTCGATGCCGGATATTATGTGAACGTTATCTTCACTGCTGATCCCCAATTGATTGCGAAACTGCACTCGAAATTTAAGCTCGATCCGGAAGTTTATCGCCAGAATTACCAGCGCCTGGTGGCAAAGAAAGAGAAACCGCCAAAAAAACTGGCAAAAGCGAAATGATTTCGTTATAACCGGTGCATGGCCAGCTTTAACAAAGTCATCCTGCTCGGAAATCTCACGCGCGACCCCGAGGTGCGTTATACGCCCAAGGGCAGCGCAGTGTGCGACCTCGGCATCGCAGCCAATCGCGTTTACACGACCGACTCCGGGGAAAAGCGCGAAGAAGTTACATTCGTGGATGTGACGCTCTGGGGCCGCACAGCGGAAATAGCTGGCGAGTATCTGAAAAAGGGTCGGCCGGTTTTGATCGAGGGCCGTCTGCAAATGGACACATGGGACGACAAACAAACCGGGCAAAAACGAAGCAAGCTCAAAGTAGTCGGCGAGAGCATGCAGTTGTTGAGTGGCCGCCCCGGTGGGACCGCCGCGGCGGTTGAGGTCGCCGAAGAAGATCGATCCGCTTCAGGTGGAAGCGGCGGTGGCAAAAGCAGCGCACCGCCATCGAAATCGGCTGCGCCAGCCCAGCCAGACGAAGACGAAATTCCGTTTTAGGGTAACACGAGCCTCCGGCTTGTATGTTTCGGCCGCAAGCGAGACGCTTGCGCTACCATCATGAACGCGACCGAAGCCTCTATCGCGCTCAACATGTTGCCGACCGTCGGGCCGGTGCGGTTGCGGAAACTGCTGGAAGTTTTTAAGGAGCCGCAACAAATTCTCGTCGCGAAACGCGGTGAGCTCCGAAAGGTCGAAGGAATCGGCAGCGAAGTCGCCGATCAAATTTCCAACTGGGAATCGACTGTCGATATTGCCGCCGAGCTTGCGCACGTCCGCGATTTCGGCGCGACCGTCATCACGCAGGAATCACCGTCTTATCCCCGGTCGCTCCGGGAAATCCATGCGCCGCCGATTGTGCTTTATGTTTGGGGCGGACTGAGCGAGCGCGATCATCACGCCATCGGAATCATCGGCGCACGGCGTACCACACATTACGGGACGGAGTCGGCTAAAAAACTCGCGTATCAGCTTGCTTATGCTGGACTGACGGTGATCAGCGGCCTCGCACGCGGCATCGACACGGCCGCGCATCAGGGAGCACTCGCCGCAAAAGGACGCACCATCGCGGTAATCGGCTCCGGGTTAGCCAGATTATATCCGCCCGAAAACGCTGCGCTTGCCGAGAAAATTCGCGGAGGCAATGGCGCAATCGTGTCTGAATTCTCAATGGAGATTGAACCGGACCGGCAAACTTTCCCGATGCGCAACCGGATCATCTCCGGTTGGAGCCACGGCATTCTTATAGTCGAAGCCGGGTTGAACAGCGGTGCGCTCATCACGGCTGCGCAGGCGCTGGAGCAGGGTCGCTCGGTTTACGCGGTGCCGGGTCACATCAACGCGCCGAGTGCAATGGGATCGAACCGCCTGATCCAGCAAGGCGCAAAGCTGGTCATGGACGCCGCGGACATTCTCGACGATCTGCAAATCCTTTTGCCAGAAACAAAGCCGGCGCCGGAAGCCGCGGCCCGACCGTTGCCACCGCTTTCGCAAGAGGAACGCCGGGTCTATGACGCGATTGAAGCGACCGAGACGTCGATTGACGACATCGCCGCGAAGAGCGAGCTGCCGAGTTCGATCGTTTCAGCGACGTTGTTGCAGTTGGAACTAAAGCGCCTGGTTAAACAGTTGCCAGGAAAATATTTTGTAAAGCTCGGATAGGACGGGTTTTACCGATGGCCGCAGCCGCGGCTAGATGACGCAAACTGGTGCCTCCACTTGCAAAAACCCCGTAACTGGGTTCGATTCCAGCCCCTTATGTCCAAGTCTCTCATAATTACCGAGAAGCCTTCCGTGGCCAGTGACATTGCCAAGGCGCTCGGCGGCTTGAAAAAAGGCAAGGATTACTACGAGAACGAGAAATATCTGATCTCGTGGGCGATCGGTCACCTGTTTGAGCTGGCGGTACCCGCTTCCATGAAAGAACAGGACAAGTGGGACATGAAGAAACTGCCGATCATGCCGGAGGAATTCGAGCTTGAGCCCGCAGAAAAAATGAGCGGTCGCGTCAATGTTCTTCGCAAGCTCATCAAAGACAAAAATGTTTCGGACATCATCAATGCGTGCGACGCGGGCCGGGAAGGCGAATTGATCTTTCGCTACATCGTCCAATACGCCGGCACGAAAAAGCCGATTAAGCG
Source organism: Verrucomicrobiota bacterium (assembly GCA_003218615.1). GTDB lineage: Bacteria > Verrucomicrobiota > Verrucomicrobiia > Chthoniobacterales > UBA10450 > Udaeobacter. The sequence continues at coordinate 293 of QHOD01000267.1, read as the reverse complement.
TCTCTGGCTGCAATCGATGACACCGGAAGCGATTCGCGACGGATTCGCGCGGCTGCGCACCGATGCTGAAATGCAGCCGTTGGCCAGCGCAGCCCAGAGCCGGAACGAGGCGGATTGGCTGGTGGGCATCAATGCGACGCGTGCGTTTACGTTACGGCTCAGCGGCGGGCGCGGTAGCACTGTCACCTCACTTGGTCGGGTGCAGACACCGACGCTGGCCATCATCGTGGACCGCGAGAGAAAGATTCAGGAGTTCAAGCCGCGTGAACTGCATGAGATCCTTGCCACATTCC
>QHOD01000041.1 GCA_003218615.1 Verrucomicrobiota bacterium | reverse complement strand
CTTCCGCGTCGACATTGCTGATGAGCGCCAATTGGGAAAGAAATTCGTGTACGTCCTTAAACCGGCGCGCAAAAAGCGCGAGTTGATCGAGGTCTTCGCGCCGCAGTTCGTAGTTTGTGAAATTCACCTTGGCGTAGTCATCGTAGATGGCTTCGACCACCGACCGGATCATCTCGGATGGCGGGTTGGGTTGCCCCGCCGGTGCGATTTCGTCCAGCGTGTGGGCAAGCTGTTCCCACATTTTTTTTGATTTGGCGCTCACGTTCATCGACAACAATCGCTCACCCCATGATGTGATTTCGCCTTGTTCGTTAAGCGACCTGTCCCACCCCTTCCAAAGATTTTCGGCGTTTCGATTGCCGATGCCCGGGAGCAACTTCACCATTCGCTTAAATGCGACTTCGTCGCGCGGGTTCGCCACGAACCGGATGAATGAGGTCACATCCTTAATGTGCGCCTGCTCGAAGAACCGAATGCCGCTGGTGATTTGATAGGGAATCCCGCGCCGCGAAAGCTCCAGTTGCAACTCGATCGCGTGATAATGCGCGCGATAGAGCACGGCGATCTCGTTAAGATCGACATTTTCATCACGCAATTCGAGGATGCGTTGGGCGACAAATTGCGCTTGCTCGGCGCCATCGTTCAACGCGACGAGCGCCGGCTTCATCGCTTTTGATTCGCGGGTCGGCTGCAGATTTTTGCGAAACTGCTCAACGTTTGCCGCAATCGCCGCGTTCGCCACGTCCAGAATCTCCGGGATGCTGCGGTAATTCATCTCGATCTTAAACACCTGCGCGTCCGGATAACGTTTCGGAAATTCGAGAATGTTTTTGAAATTCGCGCCGCGCCACGAGTAAATCGACTGCGCATCGTCGCCTACGACCATTACATTCCTGTGATCGCGAGCGAGCAGATCGACGAGGTCAGCCTGGATTTTGTTCGTGTCCTGATACTCATCGACGAGGATGAATTGAAATTGCCGCCGGTAAAATTCGGCGATCCGCTCGTGCTGCTGAAACATCGACAACGTCTTTTGGAGCAGGTCGTCGAAGTCCATCGAGTTGGTCGCTTTCTTCCTTTTTTCGTAGCGGTCGTGGACGTCTTTGATTCGTTCGAGCAACGGCAGGAAATAGGGAAACTTTTCTGCGAGCAATTCTTCCAGCGGCTTCTCGGTGTTAACGACGAAACTGAAGATTTCGGCGAGCACATCGGCTTTCGGGAACCGGATTTCTTTGGGATCAATTCCCGCGCCTGACACGACAGCATTGAGCAGATCCTTTTGATCTTCGCGATCCATGATGGTGAACCCGCTCGAATAACCAAGCGCGCTCCCGTGGCGGCGGAGAATCCGATTTCCCACCGAGTGAAATGTTCCGCCCCAAAGTCCGCTGGCATCAACCGGCAACAAATTCGCCACGCGATCGAGCATTTCTCGGGCGGCTTTGTTCGTGAACGTGAGCAGCAAAATATTTCGCGGATCGATTCCGTTCTCCAGCAAATACGCCACCCGATAGGTCAGCGTGCGCGTTTTACCCGAGCCCGCGCCCGCGATCACGAGCAGCGGCCCCGGCGGCCCCGTCACGGCGGCGAGCTGCTGCTCGTTTAGTTCCGCAGCGTAATCGATGTGGATCGATGTCGATCTTGGCGCGCGCTGCAGGGTGTATTGACGAGACATAATAATGCCTGTCCGCTCCGCCACTGGGACGGATTCGTTCAATGGCGAACTCGGACCGGATTGCGGAAAGAACCGCAGCAGGTCCCTCCACGCAAACTAATATAGGCCAGCCGGAGTCGCGCTATGCGGGTGCGATTACAATAACGACGCTGTCGTCGAAAACGCAATTAAATACTTGCGGCGATCGCGAGCAATCTGTCAGGTTCGGCCTGACATGAGATCCGCGGCAGCTCGCGTAGGCAAAGAACCATGCCGGGTCGTAGCGGTCGGCGATACCATCATTAGCGAGCAAGGCTTGGTCGCAATTATTATCCGTGACCCGCGTTACCATGTTGCGGTGCCCGAAGTTTACGCGTTGAATTAATGATGAGGCCGGCGCCTTCCGCGCCGATCATATGAGACGCGTCTTTTCATCCAAATTCTTTAACCTGCGAATCGTTCTCGGTTTTATCCTTGCCTCAGCTGGCACTCTTCTGGCGTTGATTGCCTTTGGCCTTTATTCGAGAACGTCGGCCCTGGCCCAGAACGCAAACCAGGACCAGCGGCGCGATTATATTGCGCCGGTGATTGGGAACTCCGCGCTTGAAGACAAGATTGCGCCGTGGGTGATGGAGCGCACAGCCAATGGCCAGCAGGCTGAATTCATCGTGGTACTTGCCGACCAGGCCAACCTGAGCCGCGCGGCGACTTTGCTGACAAAGAGCGAAAAGAGTCGCTATGTGCACGATGCGCTGTGGAATAAGAGCCAGGCAACGCAAGGCCCGCTTCTGCGATGGCTGAATGAACGCGGTATTGAGCACCGTTCCTTCTACATCGTGAATGGGCTTTGGGTGAAAGGCAGCCGCCAGATCGCCGAGGCATTGGCTGCCCGGCCCGACGTGGCGCGCGTAGAGGGCAATCCGCAGATCCAAAATCTTCCTCAACCGCTCCCCGCCGTTGAGGCTGATCAGCAGCAGGCGATTGAACCCGGCATCAGTTACACGCATGCTCCTCAAGTCTGGGCGCTCGGTTTCACTGGTCAGGGAATCGTCGTCGCGGGAGCTGATACGGGGATTCGCTGGACGCATAACGCACTTAAGCCTCATTACCGCGGCTGGGATGGAGCGATTGCTGACCACGACTACAACTGGCACGACAGCGTCCACTCCGGCGGCGGCGATTGCGGCGCCAACTCGCAGGTGCCTTGCGATGACAACGGCCACGGTACCCACACTATCGGCATTGCCATAGGCGACGACGGCGGGACCAACCAGATCGGAATGGCGCCGGGCGCCAGATGGATTGGTTGCCGCAACATGGACCAGGGCAGCGGGACGCCTGCCACATACATCGAATGCATGGAATTCTTCCTTGCGCCTTATCCGGTCAACGGCACGTCAGCGCAAGGCGACCCGACCAAGGCTCCCGACATTACCACTAATTCCTGGATCTGCCCGCCTTCGGAAGGTTGTTCCACCGACACTCTGCAAGCTGCCGTCGAAGCCCAACGGGATGCCGGCATCATGATGGTGGTCGCCGCAGGTAATTCCGGCCCGAACTGCTCGACCGTTGCCGATCCACCGTCGTTGTATGATGCCTCTTACACTGTCGGGGCCTTGACCACCGGCACCGATACCATCGCTTCCTTTAGCAGCCGCGGTCCGGTCACAGTCGATGCGAGCAACCGTTTGAAACCCGACATCACTGCCCCTGGGACGAGCACTCGCTCGAGCTACCGCACCTCCGATACTGCCTATGCAAGTCTCAGTGGCACTTCCATGGCCACTCCGCATATCGCCGGCGCCATGGCACTGCTATGGTCGGCGCGGCCGGAATTGCGGCACGATATCGCTGCCAGTCGAACAGCCTTGAATGACTCGGCTGTTCACATCCAATCCGCCTCGTGCGGTGACTCGGGGCCACCGAACAACGTTTATGGATGGGGGCGGGTGGACATACTTGCCGCTGTAGGGCCGACACCAACGCCGACAGCTACACCTACGCCAACACCGACGCCAACGCCAACGCCGACTCCACCGATTCAGGTAACTGTCCAAACAACTCCCGCCGGTCGCGCCTTCAGCGTCGATGGCGCCAATTACAGCGCCGCCCAAACATTTACCTGGACGCTGGGTTCGACTCATACCATAGCGACCACTACGCCGCAGGCCGGTGACACAGGTGTTCGTTACTACTTTAGTAGCTGGAGTGACGGCGGGGCCATCTCCCATAGCGTCGCCCCAACCAAGAACACGACTTACACGGCGAAATTCGGCACCCAATATTACCTGACGATGAACGCTGGAATAGGCGGCAAGGTAAGTCCTGCGAGCGCCTGGAAAACCAGTGGCAGCAGTGTCTCGATCAGCGCAACGCCGTCCACTGGTTATAGCTTCAGCAATTGGACTGGCAGTGGCACGGGCTCCTATTCTGGAACGGATAATCCGCGTTCCATCACCATAATGGGACCCATCACCGAGACGGCCACCTTTACCGCGGCTCCAACTCCGACGCCCACAGCTACGCCAACGCCAACGCCTGCGACGATTCAGGTAACTGTCCAAACAACTCCTGCCGGTCTTGCCTTCAGTGTCGATGGCGCCAATTACAGCGCCGCCCAAACATTTACGTGGGCGGCGGGTTCGAGTCATACCATTGCGACCACTTCGCCGCAGAGCGGTGGCACAGATGTCCGCTACTACTTTAGTAGCTGGAGTGACGCCGGAGCCATCTCACATAGCGTCACTCCAACCAAGAACACGACCTACACGGCGAAATTCGGCACCCAATATTACCTGACCATGAACGCCGGGACAGGGGGCAAGGTAAGTCCCGCGAGCGCCTGGAAAACAAGTGGCAGCACCATCTCGATTAGCGCAACGCCATCCACCGGTTATAGCTTCAGCAATTGGACTGGGAGCGGCACGGGCTCCTACTCTGGAACGGATAATCCGCGTTCCATCACGATGAACGGGCCTATCACCGAGACGGCTGCCTTTATCCATAATTGATCCAGCGAGGGGGATAGATGCGGCCGGCACGGCTGCGATCGCGCCGCGCACTGTACAATCGGAAATTGATTGAAACCGGCAACCCAAGTTGATCAAGATGGCGCATCTCGGCCCGAATACTCATAGTCAGTTTTCTTGTCTTGTGCGCGACGAGTTCGTTGCGCGCCGCAAGCAGCGATGTTTCGCGATTGCACGCGCAGCTTTCGAAGGCGGAGGAAGCTGGCGATAAAGCCGCGATCATCGAGCTGAGTCGACGAATCGTCGCGATCGCTCCGGATGATTCCGATGCCTGGGACACACTCGCGCAAACGCAACTGGACATTGAGGACTTGGATCGCCTGGCCCAAACGCTTGACGCATGGCAGAAAGTTCGACGACCGCCGGCGGCAGCGATTGAAGATTTCCGCGGCGACCTGTGCCTCAAACGCAAGGATTATCAGAACGCCGAACGGCATTGGCTCGCTTTCCTCGCGACGAAGCCGCGGGCAGCCGACGCTGCGGCCGAGTACGACAAGCTCGCAGATTTATGCGTGGCGCAGGCGCGTTGGGCGGACAACGCGGCTTATCGGACGAAGGCAATCGCGGCAGAGGATTCGGCGGCGCGTCGTGTCTTCCGCGCATGCGCTTTCATGCGTCTGCACAAATGGGATGCGGCTTATGCCGACATGGCAAAGGCGAACAAAATCGACGCTTCCGATTCACAAGTAAAGGAGTGGCTGCCGCAGTTCGAGCGGTTGCAAAAGTTCCTGCCGCGCATCAAAGCGTTGGACGCGCGAATCGCAAAATCGCCGAATGATCCGGCCGCTGCCGGATTGTTGCTCGACCGAGCACGGATTTTCACTCTGGCTGGTCGACCGTTGCTGGCGCTCGATGATGCCGAGCGCGCATTGAAGCTTCAGCCCACGTCGATGCGAGCGCGCATCCAAACCGCCGAGGCATTGCTGGACGGCAATCGCGCGGAGGACGCAGCAAAATTGCAGGTGAGTAAAGACCTTCTTCGTGGAGATGACAAGCTCGCCACGGCGAGTCCGTCCTATGGCGGACATGTCACCGAGCAGGCGTTGCGCGAACTGGGCGCACTGGACTCGCGTCTTTTAGCGAATCCCAAGGATGTTGATGCGCTTGCTGCGCGCTCGAAAATCTTGAGAGGGCTGCTTCAATTCACGCTTGCCCTTGCTGACGCGCGCGCCGCGCTCGCGGTCGACGATAAATCCGCAGCTGCGCACTTCGAGGTTGCGCACGATCTCGACGGCTTGGGCCAAAGCAAAGACGCCCTCGCGCACGCGCGCACCGCGACTGAATTGGACCCGAACGATCCGGTAAAGTGGTATTATCGCGGCATCCTCGAAGCACAACGCGCGGACTTCCCGGCCGCCATCGAATCACAGACCCGTTCGCTTGGAATTCGTGAGTCGCTTGTCGCGTTGCGCGAACGCGAGCAGTGCGAACGCAGGCTTGGGAAGGTCAGCCAAGCCGATGTCGATCTTCGTCGCATCCGCGAGCTGGCGCCACAACACGAATGAAGCGGTTATTCTGCACAGCGATCTCGCTTCTTGTAGCCGGCAGTCTCGCCCTTGGCGCCGACGAAGATCAGGAAGAGGAAACATCGAATGCCAAGCCTGATGCAGGCGGTATCGTAATTGATCCATCTCGCGGCAAAATCGCCCAAGGCGACCAGATCACGATCGTATTTCCGCTGGCGATGGTCGCTCCCGGTCTTATCGATGTTGGCGATCAGCCGTGTCCGTTCGTTAGCGAACCGAAGCTGGACGGCAAGTTTCTTTGGAAAAGTCAGACGGAAGGCGTGTTCACGGTCAGCGGCGTCGTCGCTGGCGCTCGCCATCGGTTGACGCTTGCTCCGGGACTGAAGGACGCAACTGGGAAGCCGTTCGTCGTGAAAAATTGGAGCGCCGAATTTACAACGCCGAAGTTTGCGATCACGACAGACTTCACTGAGCGCGAGCATCTGCCTGCGCGCCCGCAGATCTATCTCGATTCGACTTATGCAGTTCGACTCGTCGAGGCGGCTGAGCACATTTATTTTCAAGACCGCGATTCGCACGACCGTTTTCCTGTGGAAGTGATTCAAACGGTCGAGGAGAAAAGTGCGGGCCCGCTGGAAGCGACCGGGTTTAGAGTCGGGCCGCGAGAGTCGCTTCCCGTAGGACGCACATTTGATCTCATCGTGAACGGCTTGCTCGACGCGAAAGGCCGTCGTCCGCCTCCCTATTTGCAAGTGATCCCAGCGGGAAAAACCGAACCGCTCAAGATCGAATGGGCGGGCGCGTTCAATCACGCTCTCGAGGAGCCGTCGATCCGCATCAAGTTTAACGACCACATCGATCCTGTGGAAGCGACGCCGGAGCGAATCCGTGTCGAGCCTGCGGTGGAGAAAATGAAACTTCTCGCAAGCGACGACGAGATTGAAATCACCGGCAGCTTCGATCTTAAGCAGCGATATAAAGTTACGATTTCGCCGGAGCTAAAAGGCGATCGCGGCTACGGACTCGCCGCTGAATCGCACTGGGGCGCGACATTTCACCCGAAAGAATCATGCCTCATCTTTCCTTCCTCGCAGGTGTTTGCGCGCGCACGTCAGGAGTTGCGCTTTGCATTTTTCCAAATCAACACGCCGCAGGTGACATGGAAACTGGCGCGTGTTCCCGCGGAGAAACTGTCGGCAGTCACGGCACGAGTCAGAGAATTCGCGAAGGACGCTACCGATCCGGTAACGGGCAAGGTTGTAATAGACCCGCGCACCGGTTTCGCGAAGCAATTTCAGACTGAATTGCTCGTTGACGCCTTTCAGCTACCGGCGATGGCCAGCGGCACATTCGATGCAACGAGCGGCGACATCGAAACACGACGCGACGTTCATTGCGCTCCACCGGCAAACGAAGGATTCGCCGGCGCATACCTTTTCGAAGCGAGCGCGACGCTTCCCGATGGCCGGATCGTTGGGAATCGATCGATCATTTGCGTCAACGATTATCTGCTAACGCAGAAACGAACGCCGACGACCGTCATTATGCGTCTGGCAAAAATGTCCGACGCAAGCTCCGTCGCCGGCGTGACGGTGCGGGCCGTGACCGATGAGAACATCGAGCTCGCCCGCGCCGTGACTGATGAAAACGGCGTCGCTCGGTTCGTAAAGGATACAATTTTCCAGAAAACTCGTGATCCTAAAGCTCACAACACGCAGCTTTTTATCGCGGATACAGGGACCGGCCCGGCGCTGCAATTTGCTGAAGGCACATCGTATCCATCCGGCAACGACTTCACCCGTCCCGTAAAAAAACCGCACGCCGAGATCGTCACGGACCGCAATCTCTACCGCCCTGGCCAGACCGTGAAGATAAAGGGATTGGTGCGCGATGTTACTGACGCAGGGCTCGCGATTCCCGCGGCTGCCGAAGTGCACTGGAGCATCACCGAAGCCGATGGCAGCCGTGTTATCGGCGAGGGTAACACGACGCTGTCACCTTACGGAGGATGGGAAGCGGAATGGAACGTGCCGGAAAAGATGAAACTCGGCAGTTACGAAATTCGCTGCCGAGTTGCCGGCCGTGATTACGAAGGCGTGAACGCGATTAGCGTTCAGGAATACCGCGTACCGCTATTTTCGGTCATTGTGGAAGCGACGAGTCCGGAGATCGGTACGACCGCGCATGCTCGTGTCTCCTCCGCATATTTTCACGGTGCGCCAAACGTCGGGGCGCGTGTGCACTGGAAAGCGACCTGGACGACGTCGGCTGAGTATGGCAGCGACGGCGAGGACTCTTATCGAAAACGGTTCAACGCTTACGCCGAAGTCGGTCCGCGGCTTGATCCCTACAGCGAGGAGATCAAAACAATTGAAGGCGACACGCAACTCGATGCGCATGGCTTCGCGGCGCTCGTGTGCGAATCACCGTTCAAAGACAATCCTGCGATCGGCCGTATGAGCGTGGTCTGGCGCGCGGACGTGACGTCAATCGACGGCCAGACTCTCGTTGGTGGTAACCTGGCGACGCTCTTCCCGACTGAAACGCGCCTCGGCGTCCGCGCCAATGAGCAGGTTGTGGAGCCCGCCGGAGTGAAGGTCGAAATCGACGCTCTAGATCCGAAGGACCAAAAAATAAACGGTGTTCTTGTTCGCGCGGATCTGTTCCATGTCACGACCAAGACCGTCAAAGAACAAATCGCGCCGTTCGTTTATCGCTATCGCAACAACGACCTGTTCGGGAAAGTCGCATCACAGGAATCGAAAACGCCTGCTGAGCTTATTTTTCCAACGCGCGAGACAGGCCGTTACGTCGTTGCAGTCAGCGCGCCGAAAATCAAAACGCCCCTGGTGAGCGATGAAACGACCGTCACGGGTGAAAAACCAGCCGAATTGCCCGTCGTAAACGAGAACACATTCAAAATTGAGCACCGTCCGGAGCCATTCCTGCCGGGCGATAAAGCGGTGCTGACGATACAAGCGCCGTTCGGCGGCGTCGCGTGGGTCTCAGTCGAGACGGACGAAATTCTCGATACCCTTCTCCTTCCGTTAAAGGGCAACGCAGGCCGGATTGAATTGCCGATCAAAAAGGAATATGCGCCGAACGCGACTGTCGCCATCTATTTGGTCAAACCCGGTGGCGAGAAGGAACTCCCTCGAGAGCGCTTCGCTTATACGGACATCGAAGTGCGCCGGCCGGATCGCGAATTAAAAATTGAGCCGCACCTTGCGATCGCGACGGCAAAGCCCGGCGACACAGTGCGCGGCGAAGTGCGCGTGACCTCAGAGAACAAACCCGTTTCTGATGTCGATCTTCTGGTCTTCGCAGTTGATGACGCGGTGCTCTCGCTCGGCGACTGGAAGCTGCCGGCGATAGGCGAGAGATTTTATCCGAAGAATCCTTTTTCGGTACGCACGTACGAAGCGCTCCACGGTTACATCGATAATCTCGCCAAGCTCAGCTTGACGCAAAAGGGATTCGTCATCGGCGGCGGTGGAGAGGAAGCGATCTCAAATGTCAAAAATGTCCGCAAAGAATTCCGCACCCTGGCGTTTTGGCAAGGTAGCCTGAAAACGGGTAGCGATGGCAAGGCGACATTCGAGTTCGCCGCACCCGATAATCTCACTACTTATCGCGTCGTGGCAGTTGGCCAGACGAAGACGAATCAATTTGGCGGCGATGCCACGCAAACCGTAAAAGTATCGAAGCCGCTCCTGATTGATCCGGCGTTGCCGCGTTTTTTGCGCGACGGCGATGAAATCGAGTTGCGCGCCGTTGTCCGGGAAAACTTTGCCGACAATGATGAGATCACGGCGCGCTGTATCACAGATGCAAACTTGAACTTACTCGGTGGAGATAGCGCCACGCAGTCCGCGCATCGCGATGCGCCGACCGTATTCCGGTTCAGGGCGAAAGTGGCCGATGTCGATCTTGTCCCGGCGAAGATTCGCTTCGAAGCGGTATCCAAATCCAACAAGAAAATGTCGGACGCAGTCGAAATCACGCTCCGGGTGGAACCGCCGACGATTGTGCGCAAGGAAAGCGTGGCCGGTTCGTTTACTGGCCCGCAGTTTGATGCGCATCGCGTGATGCCCGAGGAATGGAGACACGGTCGCGGCAAATTTAGCACAACGATTTCAACCTCACCCTGGCTGCCCAAGATCGCAGGATTGCCGGTGATCCTCGAATATCCCCATGGCTGCTTCGAACAAATTTCGACGAAGCTTTTAGGTTACAGTTTGCTGGCAAATCTGCTGGCGTATATGCCCGACCTTCAGGGACGCGACGCCGAATATCGCGCAACGCTCGAACGCGGGCTGAAGCAGTACGCCGATTCGCTGCTGAGCAATGGAATGCTTC
>QHOD01000040.1 GCA_003218615.1 Verrucomicrobiota bacterium | reverse complement strand
GGAAAAACCCTGGTTAACTTCTTTGTCGAACCGAGCACGCGGACGCGCACCTCGTTTGAGCTGGCCGCGTTTCGGTTAAGCGCAGACGTGATCAATATCTCGGCGACAACTTCCAGCCTGACCAAGGGTGAAACGCTTAAAGACACCGCGCGCAATCTGGAGGCATTGCACGCCGACATCCTCGTGCTGCGTCACAGCTCCGCAGGCGCGCCGCAGTTTCTTGCACAGCGACTCAAATCCAGCGTGATCAATGCCGGCGACGGCGCGCACGAGCATCCCACCCAAGCGCTTCTCGATCTTTATACGATCCGCGAAAAGAGGGAAAAAATTGCCGGGCTGCGCGTTGCAATCATCGGCGACATTTTATTTAGTCGCGTCGCGCGCTCGAACATTTTTGGCCTGCTTAAGCTCGGTGCGCGTGTCACGCTGGTCGGACCGAGCACGCTGGTGCCGCGCGAGTTTGAAAAACTTGGGGTCGAAGTTTCGCACAAGATCGACGACGTGCTTCCCAAGGCGGATGTCGTGAACCTTTTGCGCATTCAGCATGAACGCCAGCGCAGAGAATATTTCCCGGGAATCGACGAATACATCCGGCTGTTTGGCCTGACCAAGGAACGCGCAAAACTTTTGAAACCGGATTGTCTGATCATGCATCCCGGCCCGATCAACCGCGGGGTCGAGATCGACAGCGAAGTCGCAGATGGGTTGCAAAGCGTGATCCTCGACCAGGTCACCAATGGCCTCGCCGTGCGCATGGCTGTTCTCTATCTCTGCGGAGGAATTTCAACATGAGCAGCGCGACAATCATTCGCAACGGCCGGGTGATCGACCCGGCAAACAAGCGGGATGAAATTGCCGATCTTTTGATTGTTGATGGAAAAGTCGCGCCGGTCTCTCAACTCTCAACTCTCAACACCCAACCCGATGAGATTGACGCACGCAATCTGATCGTCTGCCCCGGTTTGATCGACATGCATGTCCATCTGCGCGAGCCGGGATTCGGTCATAAGGAAACGATTGAGTCCGGGGCGCGAGCGGCAGCGGCTGGCGGATTTACCACAGTTGTTTGCATGCCGAACACTTCGCCGGTCGCGGATAATCCTAGCACGATCGCGTGGATCAAAGATCGAGCGGCGGCTGTCGCGTGCGTAAATGTTTTGCCAGCCGGCGCGATCTCGAAAAATCTAGCGGGCGAGGAGCTCGCGCCGATTGGATCACTGGCGCAGGCCGGCGTCGTTGCGATCACGGACGACGGTCACTGTGTTCAAAATCACGAGGTGATGCGGCGCGCGCTCGAGTATGCCCGTATGGTCGGTGTGCCTGTGCTCGATCACTGTCAGGATTATAATTTAGTCGGCAATGGAGTCGTGCATGAAGGCTCCTGGAGCATCCTCCTCGGTTTGCCGGGCTGGCCCGCGTCAGGTGAGGAAGCGATTGTCATGCGCAATATTTTGCTCGCGGAACTCTGCGATCATCACATTCATTGCCAGCACCTGAGTACAGCCGGAAGTGTCCGATTGCTGCGCGAAGCACGGGCGCGCGGTGTGAAAATCAGCGGCGAAGCCTGCCCGCATCACATCGCGTTGACCGACGAAGCGATCCAAAATTTTGATACGAATTACAAAATGAATCCGCCGCTGCGTTCGCAGACAGATGTCGATGCGCTGCTGGAGGGAATCGCCGACGGCACATTGTCGATTTTGTGTTCCGACCATGCGCCGCATGCCGATTTCGAAAAGGAAGTGGAATTCGATGCCGCGCCGTTTGGCATCGTCGGATTGGAGACTGAGCTCGGTTTGTTTCTCGATCTGCTCGTGCACAAGCTTCGCAAGATCGACATCGTCCGTTTGATCGAGATGTACACCGACGAGCCGGCACGTTTGCTGAAGATTGATGCCGGCGCGTTATCGATCGGCGCAACCGCCGATGTAACCGTGATTGATCCGGATTTGGAGTGGACGGTCAGGGTTGATAAATTCGAATCAGCCTCGCGGAATTCGCCGTTCGATGGATGGAAATTAAAAGGGCGAGCCGTGCGAACGATTGTCGGCGGCAAAACAGTTTGGAAATTGTAGCCGCGATCGGTGATCCCGGGCCGGCATCAGCAATGCCGACTACAGTTATCCCGTGTACCCGCCGTGGATGTAGCTTTCAAGATGCGCGATCGCCGCGCTTTGACAGGAGATGATGTGCTTGACCAAATCGCCAATAGAGATCACGCCGATAACTTTGTCGCCATCCATCACCGGCAAGTGGCGGATGTGCTTGTCTGTCATGAGACGCAAACATTTCTCGACCGGTTCGCGCGGATGCGTGACGGTCAAATTCGTTGACATGATCTCGGCGACCTTCGTTTCGCGAGAATGCTTCCCGTGCAGGAAGACTTTTCGGGTGTAATCGCGTTCGGAAATGACACCCACCAATCGCTCTTGCTCCATGACCAGGAGCGCGCCGACATTCTTTTTGTCCATCATTTCGATCGCTTCAAAAACCATTGCGTCCGGTGAGATCGAAAAAACCTCGCCGCTTTTGTGATTCATGATCGCGCTGATGGTGCCACTTACGTCCATAAGCCAGAGATTTCAGGATAGGCCGACATTGGCCTGCGATGCAAAACAATTCTGATCGGTAGTCGCGCGCGGCCTGGTTGCAGATGTGCCCTGGCGGCAAGGGCGCTTCAGCCCGATATGTTTGAATATCTGCGCGGCGCAAGTTCGGGTGCGATATTAAGAGCCAGTCAGGCGAGCTTCCGCCAGGTCGAGATCGCGCTGGATGCGGCGCAGCGCATCGTCATTGATCACGCGTTCATTTCGTAAATGGATAATCGTTTGCCGTTCAATTCGCAGCGCCTCGTGCTGCAAACGCTGGTATTGTGGCGTGGCAATCTCGCCGCGGCAATCGTCCGGATTCTCAGCGCAAAGCTCCAACTGCTCCACGCGCTCGTCATATTCAGCGCGCAAACGATCCACTAAGTCAGGTGAAAAATCGCCGTTGGCACGCAGCTTCTCGATCAATTCAATCGCGGCCTTGTTCGCTTCCAGGCGCGCCGTTCGCTCCTCCTCGTCCGCCTGGCCATCACCCGTGATTCCGAGTTTCCGAATCAAGACGGGCAACGTCAAACCTTGCAAGACGAGTGTGGCGAGAATTACCGAGAAAGTGAGAAACAAGATGTAATTGCGGCCGGGGAACGCGCTGCCATTACTTAGCGCCAGCGGCAACGCGAACGCCGCCGCGAGTGAAACGACGCCGCGCATGCCCGACCAGGCTACGACCGTGACATGTTGCCACCGCGGAATTGGGTCCCGCCGGCGCAATTTTTCGCTGAGCAGACGCGGCAGATACGTCGCTGATAGGACCCACGCAATGCGGACCAAAATGACCGCGGCGCAGATAATGAGCGCGTTTTGGATCGGGCTGAACAGCGCTTCGGCGTGCAACCCATGCAAGATTCCCGGCAGCTGCAGCCCAATTACGATAAAAACGAATCCATTAAGGAGAAAAACGACCATTTCCCAAAACGCGAATGCCTGGAGCCGATAGCGAGCGGTCACCACGAGTGGCGAATGCCAACCGAGAAAAATGCCCGCCGTCACCGTCGCCAGAACGCCGGAAACATGCAGTCGCTCGGCCGGCAAGTAAGCGGCAAACGGAGTAAGCAAGGAGATTGTGATTTGCACGGGCGGGTCATCCAGATGCCGGTGTACCCAGCGCATCGCAAAACCGACGAGCAGCCCGAATGCAATGCCGCCGGCTGCAACCCACATGAACCGGAGCGTTGCATGTCCGAGCGAGAAAGTTCCAGTTGTCAGTGCGGCAATCGCGAATTGCAATGCGACCAGCGCCGTCGCGTCATTCACCAGGCTTTCCCCTTCGAGAATACTCTTGATGTGATGCGGCACGGGAAGTCGGCGGAGGACGGCTGCGGCTGAGACCACATCTGGGGGCGAAACAATTGCCCCAAGTGCGAACGCCGCCGCCCACGGAAGGCCAGGTAGAATGGTGTGGGCGACCCATGCGATGGTGACCATCGTCACCAGCACCAGTCCAATCGCGAGCAGGAGAATTGGCCGCAAGTTTCGCCGAAAATCACGCCACGAAGTAAACAGCGCTGCTGGATAGAGCAGCGGCGGCAGAAAGAAGTAGAAGACAATTTCGGGATTGAGTCGCACTTCCGGCAAGCGCGGAACGAAGCTCAACGCGAGTCCGCTAACGACGAGCACAATGGGATAAGGCAGTGAAAGCTTATTGGCGAGAACGACGAGAGCCGCCACGGCTGCGAACAATGCGACGATAATTTCCGCCTGATGCATCGTAGGATCGACAATCGCTGTAGCCGGGGTCGTTGACTCCGGCCCGGGCTACAATAACTCAATCAATCGTGGCCGGCGACCGCGGTTACAGGTTTCGCCGCCTTCGCCCGGGCGCGATTTGCCTGCAACTCAGCCAAATGTTTTTCCGACCACCGGCAAAGCGCGTGCAGCGGTTCGATTAATGTCCGGCCCAATCTTGTGAGAGAATATTCAACTTTCGGCGGCACGACCGGGTGCACTTTACGTTGCACCAGACCATCGCGCTCCAGGCTGCGCAGAGTTTGGGTCAGCATTTTTTGCGAGATGCCGCCGATGGCGCGCTGGAGTTCGGCATAACGCCTCGTCCCGCGCGCCAGGATTTGAATGACGAGCGCGGTCCATTTATCCGCGATCCGATCGAGCACGAGTCGTGAAGGACATTGCGGTTCCAGGACCGAAGGCGGCGAGGATTTTTTAGGCATGGCTTTTTCTACCCTAAGGGCAATCAGAGAGCAACAACCGAAATAGAGTGTATAGACAGTATCGGCAGGTAGTTGACGATTGGTTTGGCCGGCTCGAAATTTAGGATATGCCAATGGTTAATTTTCCAATCGGTAATACGAAATTCGATTTTCTTTTAAGTGACGCAGAGTCGGCGGCCCGCGCTTTGCAGAGCGAAGCGGCTACAGCCGACGATGGAGCGCTGCTGGACGAGTATTCGCGCACAGTGGTGAGCGCCGTCGCTCGGGTAGAGCCCGCCGTCGTCAACATCGACATCAAACAACAGCGAATGAGCCGGCGCGGGCCGCGCGAGATCGGCGGCAGTGGTTCCGGATTCATCATCACGCCGGATGGCTTTATTTTGACCAACAGCCACGTCGTGCACGAGGCGAAGGAAATCGCGGTAAATTTATTCGATGGTCGCGAACTCCGCGCGCAGTTGGTTGGCGACGATCCCGATACCGATCTCGCCGTGATTCGCATCGATGCGCCACAGCTCAAACACGTGCGCCTGGCGGATTCCGAAAAATTGCGCGTCGGTCAGATCGTCATTGCGATCGGCAATCCGCTCGGTTTCCAGGCCAGCGTGACAGCTGGCGTGATCAGCGCGCTCGGTCGCTCGATGTATTCGCAATCCGGTCGTTTGATCGACAATATCATTCAGACCGACGCGGCACTGAACCCTGGCAATTCCGGTGGACCACTGGTGAATTCAGCCGGCGAAGTCATCGGTGTGAACACGGCGATGATTCGACCGGCGCAAGGCATCTGCTTCGCGATCGCGAGCAATACCGCCAGGCTCGTTGCCGGATGGCTGATCCGGGACGGACGAATTCGGCGCAGCTACATCGGCGTTGCCGGTCAAAATGTGCCGCTGCATCGGCGCGTGATTCGATTTTATAATTTGCCCCTTGAAACAGGGGTGCTGGTGGTATCGGTGGAAAAAGACAGCCCGGCACAGCGCGCCGGTCTCCGGGAGGGCGATGTCCTCATTGCCTTTAATGAGCGGCCGATCGGCACGATTCATGATCTGCACAAAATGCTGGTCGGCGAGCAAATCGGCGTTCCCGCAAAGCTGCTGATTATTCGGCACACGGAAAAATTAGAGTTGTCGATCTTGCCGGCCGAGTCGCGTGGGTGAGGTAGGGGCGCCGCGCCGCGGCCTCCTGGACAGCGCGGCGCGTTGTCCCTACCATTCGTTTCGCTGTGAAGATTCTTGTTATTGGGGGCGGCGGCCGCGAACACGCGCTCGCTTGGAAACTGAAGCAGTCGCCGCGCGTAGAGCGTATTTTCTGTGCGCCGGGAAACGCCGGCACCGCCGAGATCGGTGAGAACGTCGCGATTTCCGCAAGTGACCTCCCGGGACTCGTTCGGTTCGCCAAAGAAAATCGTGTCGATCTAACGGTGGTTGGTCCGGACGACTCGCTCGCCGCGGGGATCGTGGATCTTTTTGCCGCGGCAGACCTGCGCATTTTCGGGCCGACCAAAGCAGCCGCGCGCCTCGAGTCCTCCAAGATTTTTGCGAAAGAACTGATGCGCGAACAAGGGATTCCTACAGCCCAGGCAGGCACGTTCGAAAGGAGCGATGATGCGCTACGGTTTTGCGACCGGTTGCGATTTCCGGTTGTCATTAAAGCTGACGGCCTTGCGCTCGGCAAAGGCGTGATCATTGCGCCTGACTGTGCTGTGGCAAGATCGACAATCGACGAGATGATAAACCAGGGCCGATTCGGTGAGGCAGGCCGGCGTGTCGTGGTCGAGGAATTTCTGCGCGGCACGGAATGTTCGCTGCACGCTCTGGTGGATGGCGCGAATTACCGATTGCTGCAAACGGCGCGTGATCACAAACGCGCGTTTGAGGGTGATACGGGGCCGAACACGGGCGGAATGGGAGCGTTCAGTCCGGCAAACAATTGGAATGCAGAATTGGAAGATCAATTTCACAAAAAAATCATGGGACCGCTGCTGCGCGGTTTACACGAAAAGCGGATTACCTTCCGCGGCTTGCTTTATCCCGGTCTGATGATCAGCGCGGACGGCGCCCGAGTACTGGAGTTCAATTGTCGCTTTGGCGATCCGGAGACGCAGGTAATTTTGCCCCGAATGAAATCCGATTTGTTGCCGTTGTTGGAGGCGACGATTGACGGAAAGATCGACTCACCCAAGGCGAGCTCAATCGAATGGGACCGGCGACCGGCGGTTACAGTTGTGCTCGCTTCGGGTGGGTATCCGGGCAAATACGAAACCGGCAAAAGCATTTCCGGGCTGGGCAAAGCGGCGGAACTTGACGGTGTCCAGATTTTCCATGCCGGAACGAAGCGAATAAACAGCGAAATTGTGACCTCAGGCGGCAGGGTTCTTGCCATTACGGCCCTGGGATCGACTCTGGAAGCTGCGCGCGCGCGCGCATACGAGGCCGTCTCGCGCATTCATTTCGAGAACTGTCATTACCGGCGGGATATTGCTCTCAGTGCCGGTTACGGATAACATCGCAAAATTACGGTGATGTCTCGATTTTTGCCGGCGAGTTTTATGGTGTCGATCGTAGCGGCGCATCTCTTTGCCCAGTCACCGACGCCGGCTACGCCATCCTCTATAGCCCCGAGCGCAACTGGAATTCCGTCGAAATCGCCTGCCGTATCATCGCCTTCGCCAGCGGCGACACCGTCAGCGCAAGAATTGGTCGACTCGTTAGGCCGGCCAGATTTGCAGGCAGTCATCACGCTTTTGAAAAGCAATTTTACAAACCCCGGTGCAATTACCGAGACAGAGTTGAATCGGGCGACGCTCGAGGGGCTGATGGTTCGGTTGCCGCGCGGCGTGATGCTTTTCCCCAATAAGGAGAGCGCGCGAGTTGAGGCGCCGAGCTCCTTTTACAATGAGGTTCTGGGAGGTCACATTGGTTATTTGCGTCTCGGCTCGCTGAACAGCGCCAACCTTCAGGCGCTGGATAGGAGTCTGAGCAACTTCGCCGGGAAGAAAGTGGACGCGTTGATTATCGATCTTCGCTCCAGCGAGGGAACGAATGATTTTGCGATGGCGGCAGATTTTGCGAAACGATTTTGTCCAAAGGGCAAGACGCTGTTCACATTGCGCAAACCGGCGGCACGTCAGGATCGTGTGTTTAGTTCCGACCGCGATCCCGCGTTTCGAGGTCTGATCATGGTACTCGCCGATGGCGACACATCCGGCGCAGCCGAAGCGCTCGCCGCCGCATTGCGGTTTTATGACAAAGCTCTGGTCATCGGGCAACCGACTGGCGGTCGCGCGGCCGAATACTCGGATTTGTCGTTGCCAGGCGGCAAAATCCTGCGTGTTGCGGTGGCGGAAATGGTTTCGCCCGATGGTCGCTCATTATTTCCGGAGGGAACAAAACCAGACTTGCCCGTAGAGATGGCGATGGCGGACAAACGCCAAATTTTTCAAGCGAGCGGCGAAAAGGGAATGGGACCATTTGTTTACGAAGCGGGGCGCCCGCACTTGAATGAGGCCGCGCTCCTGGCTGGAACAAATCCCGAGATTGAGGCGGCGGAGGCCGCGCAGCAATCTCGAAAGCGTTCGGGACTCCCGGAGAAACCGCCGACACACGATCCAGTGTTGCAGCGCGCTCTGGATGTAGTGACCTCACTGGAGGTTTATCAAAAACGCTAACGTGGGTCCGTCAGGCCGTCGACAACGGCAAAGAGCATGACGTAAAATGTAACGGTGACCGATTGTTCTCCTTTCTGTCTCATGCGACGCGAATCGATCCGGGTCGCGCTGGCGTTTGACGATCATTTCCGTCGGGCCGGTTTTGAGATGGTGGAGTAAAGATACGATGGCAATCCAAAAGTAGATTGAGAGATTCTTCGATTTTGCTCAGAATGACAACCAGGTGAGTCCGCTGGAGGAACGCATCGGTTACAAATTCCGCAATTCGCTTTTGCTGGCGGAGGCGCTCACTCATCCCAGCCTTAGCCACGAAACGCAACGCTATCATTTTGATAATCAGCGTTTGGAGTTCCTCGGGGACGCCGTGCTTCAGCTTGTGATTACCGAATATCTCTTTCGCCGTTTTGGCTCCGAAGCCGAGGGACAACTGACAAAATTACGTTCGCGGCTTGTTTCCCGCGAAATATTGAAGACGCACGCCGCCGCGCTCGATTTGGGACATTACCTCTTAATGGGACGCGGTGAAGAGGCCAGTGGAGGCCGGGAGCGGACGTCGACTCTGGCGGATGCGTTTGAAGCGCTCATCGGCGCCATTTATCTCGATGGCGGGCTTGAAACCGCGAAGAAGTTTATTTTGACGCAGGCCCGCGCTGATCTCGAACAGGTGGCGGAAGAGCCGGTGGATATTAATCCCAAGGGTCATCTGCAGGAATTATTGCAAAGCATCTCGCCGCGCAGCCCTGTTTACGAATTGATTTCACAAAGTGGTCCGGAGCATGAAAAGACGTTTGTCGTGCAAGCGGTTTGGGAAGGCGTGGTCCTTGGTCAAGGCAGCGGCCGCAGCAAAAAACAGGCGGAAACAGCAGCTGCCGAGAACGCGTTGCAACTGAAACGTTGGGACGAGAATAGGCCGGACACGTAAGATCGCCGAGTTGTAGCCACGTGCCCGTGGCACGTCCACTTGCGACCGCGCGTAGCGCAGTGGCTACGGGGAATGATTAAGAGCGTCGAGAGCCTTACCCGAACGCAACGTCCAGCGGAGACGGCCACGAATTGATTGGGTCACGAATTTTTTCGCTCGGCAGATTGCGTCTTCGAGCGATAAACCGGAGGCAAGACCTGCGGTAATCGCCGCCGAATATGTGCAGCCTGTGCCGTGCGTTGCAACCCCGCGCACGAACGGAGCCGAAAATTCAGTCAGTTTGTTCCCGGCAAAGAGCAGATCGACTGCGGCGCTTCCCGCGAGATGACCTCCCTTGAGCAAGACCGATACCCGATATTTTTTGGCCAATTCGCGCACCGCTTTCTCCATCGATTGTCGATCTTTGATTTTGGTTTCGAGCAACCAGGCTGCTTCGTCGAGATTCGGTGTGATCAACGCAGCGAGCGGAAAGAGCTCGGTCTCGTACGCTTCGACCGCTGGTGGTTCGAGGAGTCGATCGCCGCTGGTCGCGATCATAACCGGGTCAACGATTAATGGAATACGATCGCGCTTGAAATCGACAATTGCTCGCGCGACAGCCTTGATGATCTCGCGGGAGTAAAGCAGGCCAGTCTTGATTGCCGCGATGGGAAAAGTTTCTGCAAGCACATTGATTTGCTCGCGCACAAGAGCGGCACTGACCGGCTCGATGCGTGAAACTTTTCCGGGAATCTCCGCGACTACGCAGCTGACCGCCGTCAGTCCGTAGACACCGAGGGCCGAGAAGGTTTTGAGATCCGCCTGGACGCCGGCGCCAGCACTGCTGTCCGAGCCGGCGATGGTTAATGCGACGGGTACTGTAGCGGCGCTCTGTGAGCGCCGATTTTCTTGCTTTCCCATTGGATTCGGCGGTCACAGACCGCCGCTACAGGAAGCTACGCGCCGTCGTTGCCGATGGCTTCCACCGGACAACCTTCCATCGCTTCTTTGCAGAGCGCTTCTTCCTCGGGACTTTCCGGCTGTTTGTAAACGTAGGAGTGGCCGCCGTCGTCATTGCGTTTGAAATTGGCGGGCGCGGTCTCCCGGCACAAATCGCAGTCGATGCATTGATCGTCGACGTAGAATTTTCCCGCTACGTTTTCGGCGTATTTGTTGGCGGCATCGGCCATAGTTTTCCCGG